>JBKBVM010000013.1:0-20050 GCA_046289555.1 bacterium | reverse complement strand
GCCAGCGCGGACGGGGACGTCCGGTTGGCCCGGGCCTCGGCCGCGTGTGCGGCCACCACCCTCCGGCCCGAGACGTACACGTCCACGGAGCCCCTGGCCGGGACGAGTTCTACGGACCGGGCCTCCCCAGGAAGGGCACGTAGCCGGTCCGCCACCTGCCGGGCCCGCGCCGGGGCGCCTGGGCCGCGGAGGCGGAGGACCACCTGCCCGTTCACCCGCACCGCCCATGCTGGGCCTTCCGCCGCTACCTCTACCGTCGGCCCGGAGGACGCGGGACCCGGAGTTCCTCCCAACAGCGCCACCGTCATCGCTGCGGCGACCAGGGTTCGGACGCGCATCGGACCCAGTTAAGCTTCGCCGCCCCCGCCGGCGCCCCCCTCTCCGGTCAGGAACCGCTCGAGCCGCCGTACGCGCTGCAGCAGTCGGGGCAGCTGCCGACGGGCCGCCTGCTCCCGCAGCTCGTCGTGCCGAGGCTGCGCAGGGTGGCCGTACACGGTGGCACCGGGCGGCACGTCCTTGGTCACCCCGCTCTGGGCCAGCACTACCGCGCCGGCACCGATCCGCACGTGGTCCGCCACCCCCACCTGTCCCGCCAGCACCACCCCGTCCTCCAGTACCGCGCTGCCCGCGATCCCGCACTGCGCGGCCACCAGGCACCGCCGACCGATCTGTACGTTGTGGGCCACCTGCACCAGGTTGTCGATCTTCGTGCCCGCCCCGATCCGGGTCGCGTCCAGGGTGGCCCGGTCCACGGTGGTGCACGCCCCGATCTCCACGTCGTCCTCCACCACCACGGTCCCCACCTGCGGGATCTTGCGGTGCGCCTGCGGACCCGGCACGAACCCGAAGCCGTCAGAGCCCAGCACACACCCCGCGTGCAGGACCACGCGGTTGCCGACCCGGACCCGTTCCCCTACCACCGCGTGCGGGTACAGCACGCAGTCCTCGCCCACGGAGGCGTGAGGCCCCACGTAGGCGAACGGGTACAGGACGCTGCGCGCGCCCACGCTCGCTCCCTCCTCCACCACCGCGAAGGCCCCCACCGCCACCTCCGGCCCGAGACGGGCCGCCGGGTGGATCACCGCCGCAGGGTGGACTCCGCGCGGGTGGTGAGGCTTCGGGCCCAACAGCTCCAGCAGCACCGCCAGGGCCAACCGTGGGTCCTGGACGCGGACCGCCGGCGCGGGCGACGCCACCCCCTCCGGCACCACCACCGCGGCCGCACCCCGCTGCGTAGCGGCCTGGACGGCCTGCGGGGACGTGCACACGCACACCGCACCCGGGCCCGCAGACTCCGGGCTGGCGACCCACGACACCTCCACGCCGCCGTCACCCTCCAGCCGGCCTCCCAGAGTTCGCGCCAGCTCCTCCAGCGTCATGCGCGGTCTCCCCCGAGTCCCGGGTCCAGCCGCCGCGCCCTGTCCACGCGCACGCTACCGTAGCTTCTCCAGCACCTGGTCCGTGAGGTCCTTCCCGCCCACCACCGCGGCGCTTTTGACCAGCACCACCCGCACCCGCTCCTTGCGGGCCACCTCCTCCACCACCTCCCGCAGGCGGCGGTTCAGGCGCTCTTCCAGCTCAGCCCGGAGCTGCTGGAGCTCCCGGAGGTAGGCCAGCCTCTGCTGTTCCAGCGCCCTGCGGTCCAGCCGCTGCGCGGCGATGGACAGCTCCGCGGCCATGAGCTTCTCGCGGTCGTTGAGCTGCTTCTGGTAAGAGAGGGCCAGGACGCTTTCGTTCAGCACCCGCTGGGTGTCCACCAGGCCCACCGCGGGCCGGCCGCAGCCGGCCAGCAGGAGCGTGGACAGCACCGCCACCACCCGCCTTCGCGTCCTCATCGCTTGCCCCGCAACCTCCGCAGCACCAGGTCGGTGATGTCCGTGGCGTTCCGATAGGACACGTACCGCACCAGGACCAGGTCCAGTCCCTGCTCCAGGGCTACCTGCGCCACCTCCACCCGCACCTCCGCCAGGATGGTGGCCTCCAGGCTGGCCTGCTGGGCCCGCAGGGCTTCCAGCTCCCGGCGCAGCTGCTCCTCGCGGACGCGTTGCTCTTCCTCGTACCGCCGCTGTGCCTGCTGGGCTAGTTTCCGGAACTCTTCCTCGGCCCGCTGTGCGGCGCTTCGGGCCTGGGCGCTGGCCTGCTGCTCCAGGGCCCGCTGCCGCTCCCGCACCTGCCGCTGAAACTCCCGCTCCCGTTCCTGCGCCTGCTGCTGCAGCGCGGCCCGAAGCTGGGCCTCTCGCTCCGTCAGCTGGGACCTCGTCTGCTCCTCCAGCTCCTTCCGGTACGCTTCCAGCTCCTCCCGGGCCTTCTGCTCCTCTGCCCGGGCGAACTCCTGGAGTTCCTTCTGCTGGGCCTCCGCGTACGCCTGGATCTTTCCGTCCCGCTCCTTTTGCAGCCGCTCGTACTCCTGGAGCAGCCGGTCGTACTGCTGCCGGTCCGCGTGCTGGACGGTCTCCAGCTTCAGGCGCAAGTTCAGAAGGGGCAGGCGGTACTCGCGAGCCACCTGCTCCTCGTAAGCCCGCACCCGCGCCTGCATCTGCTGCTTTCGGGCCTCCACCCTGCGCTGCAGGTCTTCCTGTACCTGCTGCTGCCGCGCCTTCAGCTGCTCCTGGGCGTCTGCCTGGAGCTGCCGGGCGTACCGCTCCAGCTCGGCCCTGGCCTGCCGTTCCAGGGCCTCCAGCTGCCGGCGGTAGGCCACCCGCAGCTCCTGCGCGTACCGGGCCAGCTCCCGCTGGGCCTCCTCCCGGACGCGCCGGGTCACCGGAGGCACGGAGGGGACCGGGAGGGGCGGCGGGGGAGGCGGGACCATGAGGGCCGCCTCGGTCTGCGCGATGCGTCGCCGCAGCTCCGCCAGCTCCCGGGCCTGCGGATGCTCCTGCGCGATGCGATCCAGGTCTACCACCGCCACCCGGTACGGCTTCGGGGCGGCGGGTCGGGGAGGCGGGGACGGCTCGCGCGCGGCCGGACGGGAGCACCCAGCGAGCACCCACAACGCCACCGCGCATGCCAACAGCCCCAATCCTCGGCTCACCATGACGCGTCCGGTCCGCCGCGGCCGCTTGCGATCCCCACGGACACGGGGCTAGCGTCCCTGGAGCTCCTGGACCACCTGGTCCGTGAGGTCCACGCCCCCGTACAGCACCACGGTGCGATCCAGGACCACGCTCACCCCGGCTCGCTTCGCCACACGCTCCACCGCGGCGCGGATGTCCTTGTCCAGGGCCGACAGGAGCTCCGCCCGGCGCCTGAGGATCTCCTCCTGCGTCCTCCGGGCCAGGTTGGCCTGTTCTGCGGGCGACTTGTTCTGTGCCAGCCGCCGCAGCTCCGCGGCCTTGGCCCGGGCGAACTGGTTGAGCGCTTCCTCCGAGCTGGCCTTCTTCGGATGCGCGTCGAGGGCCCGCTGCATGTCCACGTAGCCTACCACCAGGGTGGCCCCCACGGGCCCCCCGCCCGCGGTGGTCACTGCGGCGACCACCAACGCCAGCGCCACCAACCCCGCTGCAACTCCCAACAACCGTTTCGTCTTGACGTCCACGGCGCCTCCCTCCCCTCTGGCCCGCGCGCGGCGATCGCGCGTCCAGGGCATGCTATCACAGGATCAGAACGGGTGCCCGAAGTACAGCCACGTCTGGGCGCGCCCGTTGGGCCCGAGGGCGTAATCGATCCGGATGGGTCCGATGGGCGAGTTCACCAGCACCCCCAGGCCGTAGCTGAACTGCCAGTTGTCCACGAACCCGAACCCCGACTGGGACACCCCGCCCGCGTCTGCGAACACCACCGCGGCGATGTCCCGCAGGTCCGGGAACAGGGCCACCAGCGGCAACCGGTACTCCACGCTGGCCACGAGCCCGCTGTTGCCCCGATCGGACAGGATCGGCAGGCCCCGCACACTGGCCTGCCCGCCCAGGGTGTACTGTTCCTGGATCGGGAGAGCCCCGGACGACGCGGAGGCCCGCACCCGGCCCACCAGGGTCCCCTCCCAGAGGGGCCAGTAGTGCACGTACTCCGCCTGGTACTTGACGAACTCGAAGTCCGCCCCGAAGAACCGGAAGGCGTAGTCCACGGACGCGGAGGTGCGGGCCCCGCGCCGGGGGTTGCGGGGATCGTCCCGCAGGTCGTACGCGGCCTCCGCCCGCAGGGCGTGCACTAGGCCCGGCGTCAGGGGGACCGGGGAGTTCCCCTGCACCACGGTGAAGTCGGTGCGCTCCGTGCGGAGGGTCAGGCTCCCGCTGAGCTCGTTGGACAACCGGCGGGACAGGGTTGCGGAGCCCCCCTCGAGGAGCATGAAGTACTGCAGGTTCAAGGTGGTGTCGTTCACCAGCTGGTTGGTGTCGTGCAGCTCCAGGGCCAGGGACTGACCCTGCTGCCCGAACCATGGGTCTCGGTACTGGATGACGATGTTCTCCGCGGGCTGCCCGCTCAGGAGGCTGTCCGTAATGCCGCCCACCAGGGAGCTCACGTTGCGCTGGTAGGACAGTACCAGGGTCCGGCCCATCCCGTGCAGGTTGCGCTCCGCGAACTGCGCGCTGCCCAGGATGCCCTGCTGGGGGCTGTAGCCCAGCCCGAACCCGAACTCCCGGCTGCTGCGCTCCTGCAGCTCGATCACCAGCAGGACCCTGTCCGGGTCGCTGCCCGGCTGTGGCTGCGCCCGCACGTTCTCGAACAGGCCCGTGTCGAAGACCTGCTGGAGGTCCCGGTTGACCCGCTGGAGGTTGAACACCTCCCCCTCGCGGACCGTCAGGAGCCGCTGCACGAAGGCCGGCCGCGTTCGGACCAAGCCCCGCAGCTCCACCCGTTCCACCGTCCCCTCCCGCACCACCACTCGCAGGGTTCCGTCCTCGGTGACCTCCACGTCCGCCACGCGCACCAGCAGGTAGCCCCGGTCCTGGTACAGCTTCTCCACGGCCCGGGCGCCCGCGCGGAGGTCCACGGTGTTCAGCACGGCCCCCTCCCGCACGCCCAGGGCCGCGCGCAGTTCCTCCGTGGGGACTACGGTGTTCCCGGTGATCTCTACCCGCCGCACCACCGGGTTTTCCACGACCACGAAGATCAGCTGCACACCGTCCTCGGTGCTCTGCAGCCGGACCACCACGTCCGCGAACAGGCCCGTGGCCAGGATCTGCTCCACGTCCTGGCGTACCCGGTCCTGGTCCAGCAGCTCGCCCGCCCGCGAGCCGATGGCCCCGTACACCACCTCCGTCGAGACGTTCTGGGTGCCCAGCACCACGATGTCCACAATCCGCGCAGGTCGCGGGCTCGGCGACGGTGTGGGGGTCGGGCTGGGCGACGGGACCGGCGGCACCTGGGCGCGGCCCGGCCCCGACCACGCCCACGCCACGCAGAGCAGGACCGCAAACCAAGCCGCCGTCCGCAGGACCTGCACAGTCACCTCCTCGGCTCACGCGACCGTGCGCTTGTGCGCTTCCTGGAACCCGCCCTTCACCGCAGGGACACCGGCTCTACGGGGAACACCTCGGAGTCCAGTCCCGCCTCGCTCAGGAGGTCCCGTATCCAAAGGGGGACCTCCTCGCCGGACGGGACCGTCCACGGCCGTGCCACCAGGTGCGGCCTCGAAGGGGCCACCAGCGCCAGCACGCCGCCCGGCACGTAGCCCAAAGACACCGCCCGACTGGCGGCGTGGGCCGCGGCCTTCTCGGGCACGGTCGCAGCCGGCCACCGGAGCCCGCCGGCCAGCGCCAACGCCACCGCCGCGGCCAGCACCGCTACCACGACCGCGGGGCGCCTGCGGGCCACCGGCAGCGGCTCCCTGAGCGCGAGCTGCCGCGCCAGGCGCACCTCCGCCTCCGCCAGGGACAGGTCCAGCACCGCCCGGGCGCGGGATCCCGTCTCCCACGCTCGTGCCGCCCTTTCCAGCCAGCCCCGGGCTCCCTCGATGTGCACCGTGACCCGACCCACACCGGCCTCCCGGACCGCCCACCTTAGTATCCGCGGATCCCGGTGCCCGTCACCCGCGCGGCCGCGCATCCTGCGCCGCGCCCCCAGGCCTCGCGGTCGACCCGCTCCGTCGGGGCCAACCACCGCCGCAGGGCCTCCAGGGCTCTGTGGTGCAGACGGTACAGGTGGGACACGCTTACGCCGAGCTCCCGAGCTGCAGTCGCGGGGCTGCGCGGGCGGAAGTAGAAGACCTCCACCGCCGCCCGCTCCCGAGGAGGCAGCCGCTGCAGACCCTCGGCCAGCTGTCCTGCCAGCACCGCATCCTCTACCGCATCCAGGGCCTCCTCCGCCGCGACGTCCTCCAGACGGCCCAGGGTGGCGCCCGGCGCCTCCGGGTCCTCCAGGGAGTTCGCCCGCGTCCGCTCCCTCCGCAGGGCGTTCAACACGGCCCCGCGGATCCGGTAGGTGGCGTAGGTGGAGAACCGGAAGCCCCGGGCCGGCTCGAACCGCTCCACCGCGTCGATGAGGCCCACGGTCCCCTCCTGGATCATGTCCATGAGGTGGGCCTCCGGTAGCCCCATCGCCATCACCACTTTGAACACGAGGGGTTGGTACGCCTCGATCAGGCGTGAGCGCGCCTGCCTGTCCTCCTGGCCCTTGTATCGCTCCCACAGCGCGCGCTCCTCACCCGGCGTGAGGGTCCGCACGCGTCGCAGCTCCCGGACGTACTCGTCGAACACCGCAACCTCCTCACCACGTGAAGTTTGCCCGCAGCAGGATCATCCAGATCCCCGCGGTGTCGTGGCTGAACGCCAGCGCGTAGTGCCGGGCGAACCGGTACTCCAGCGCCCACAGGAACCGGGTCTCAGTATCGAACACCGTCGTCAGGGTCAGGTACAGGTCCTGCAGCAGGAACCGGCCGAGGCGAAGCCGCAGGGGTCTTTCGAAGTCGTACTCGATCCGCAGTTCCGCCAGTCCCAGCAGCTGACGCACGCGCTGCTCGAACTCGCCCAGCAGGAAGCGCGCCAGCTGCTGTCGGAGCGCCGCCTCCACCTCCCCGCCCAGAGCCTGCTCGATCCCCGCTTGCGCCGCCAGCAGCTGCACGATCCGGTCGTGGGGCAGTTCCGGGTCGCTAGTAAGCCGCACCTGCATCTGCCCGGGGGTGCCCGCTAGGTGCACGAACACCGTCACGTCGCCCACGCGCGTCCTGGCCCGCGCGCTCAGCAACGGCTCCGTGCCCCGGAATTCCTGGAAGACCGCCACACCCTCCTCCACCACGAAGGTGGTGCCGAAAGCCCGGTACTCGCCGCCGCGGCCCGTCACGGTCCCCGAAAGCGCAGGGCTGCTCAGGCTCCCGCCCACGTGGAGCCCGCCACCCACCTGCAGGCGCACGGGCCCGGCCACCACAGACAGTCCCTGGCCCGCCACCAGCTCCAGGTCCAGGTCCACGGGAAAGGTACTGCCGCCCGCGGCCCCCGGCGACGCCGCCACCACCAGCTCCCCCGCCGACAGGGTCAGGCGGCCGCTGGCCCGCGCCCGCTGCCGCGTCCCCGTGACCTCCCCCCCGCCGTCCACGACCCCGCGGAAGTACGGCGGGATCTCCACTCGGGCGGAGCGGGCAGAGGCCGCCAGCCGGTACCGCTGCAACCGCAGGGCCTCGAAGCTGGCGTCGCCGGTCGCCTCCACCACCCCACCTCCCAGGCCTGCCCGCAGCTGCCGCAGCGTCGCGGCCGCGTGGTCGAAGCCTACGTCCACCTGCAGGTCCTCCAGCGCGGGACTCACGCCCGCCAGCTTCACCCGCCCACCTCGAGTGCGGACGAAACCCTCCAGCTGCGGGGAAGTTACCGTACCCCCAATCTTCAAGCTGGCCTCCAGGGGGCCTTCTGCCGACTCCACGAACGGCAACAGGCGCAGGATCCCCAGGTCCGCGCGCTCCGTGCTGGCCACGAAGTCCACAGGCCCCTGAGGGTCTGCTGCCAGCTCCCGCAGCCGGAGCGGCAACCGGCCGCGGGCGCGCACCCGTTGCCCGTCCTCTTCCAGCAGCAGTTGCTCCAGTTCGAGGAATCCGTCCCGGTAGATAGCCTGGGCCGTGAGCCGGTCCGCCTGCGCGCCTGCGGCACCCACGTCCCGGGCCTCCAAAGCCAGACCCGCGGTGGGGTTCTCCAGGGTCCCTGAAAGCTGCAGGGTAAAGTCCAGGGTGCCCGCTAGGGGTGTGCGCAGGCGCGCCAGGGCGGACACCGCGGCCACTTCCAGACCCAGGCCGGCCACCTCCACCTCACTCGGCCCGCGCAGGCTCACGTAACCCTCCGCCCGCAACCGGCCGCGGCCTGCCACCAGCTCCACGTCCTCGAGCGACACCCGCCCGTCCTCCAGCACCACCCTGCCGGTGCCCGAGGGAAACCGGTAACCCCGTAAAGCCCCATCCGCCAGCTGCACGTCCAGCTGGGCCCTGGGACGCGACAGTGGGCCCGACAGGACCAGACGGCCCGACAGCCTGCCGTCCGCGTCCACCGACACCCCCGCCACTCCTAACAGGGTGAGGAGGTCTGCGTCCCGGACATCCAGCGCCAGGTCCGCCACGGGGTCGTCCGCGAGCTGCAGCCGGCCTTCCAGCACGTAGGTGGCCAGGCGGCGGCGCAAGCGCAGCGGCGCCGCCTCCAGGGTCCCCCTCGCCCACCGCACCACTCCCTCCACGTCGTCGAAGACCTCCCGGTTCAGCCTCAGCCGGCTGCCGGTCACCTCCGCGTTCACCACCGGCTGCTGCAACTTCCCCGTCACCTCGCCCCGCACTTGCACCGCACCCTGGAGGTGCAGGAACGGGTTCTGCAGCTGCGGGAGGGCTTCCAGCCGGACGGGGTCCGCGACAAAGCTCAGCTGCAGGTCGCCGGAAGCGCTCACCGCTCCCTGCAGCCGGGCGTCGAAGGCCGCGGAGTGCAGCTCGGCCTCCCGGACGGACAGCACACCGCCCTGCCACCGGAAACGGCCGACCGCCCGTAGGAACACCGCCTCCGGGGTGCGCAGGTCCCACAGCTGCAGCGCCCCTTGAAGCACGGGCTCCCGGACCGTCCCCGCCCCCTCCACCGACCCACGCAGCTCGCCGCTCACGGGCAGCGAGACCTCCGCCAGCTGCAGCAGCCGCTCCACGCGGGCCCCGGGGGTGTGCAGCTGAAAACTCAGGCTCATGTCTTGCAGGCCCACCCGGCCCCAGGCGCGGTAGGTGTCTCCGTGGTCCAGCCAGCGCAGGTCCCTCACCCACACGACGTCCCGCGACGCGTCCACCTGCAGGACGGCCTCGTCCCACCGCAGGGGTCCCACCGACCCCTGCTGCAGCCGCGCGGTGGCAGAAAGTCGGGGTGCGCGCGGGGAGCCGGTGAGGCGCCCCGCGGCCTCCACCGTGCCGGAGGTGGGCACCCCGACGCCGACCGCACGTTCCAGGTCCTCCAGGCGAAGGCCTGCCGTGGCAACTTGCAAGTCCAGGGCGTCTTCCGTCACGTGGCCCCACGCAGACACCTCCGCCCCGGCCCGCCGGGCGCGGGCCGCGTGCAGCGTGAGCCGGCCGTCCCCGTACTCGAAAGCGGAACTCCAGCTGTCCACCCGCTGCCCGAAGAGCTGGCCGGGCCCGCCCCGCAACAGCCCGGCCACCACCGGATCGCGCACCGGGCCCGCCACCACCACCGCCCCTGTGAGTGGCCCCCGGACCGGCAGCGCAGCCCCCATGAGCCCGGCCGCGGACCCGTCCACGTTGTCCAGCCGGGCCGAGGCCACCAACCGGTACGGTTCGTCCAGGGCCACCACCGCGTCCGCACGCACCTTGCCCCCACGCAGGCGGCCAGAAGCAGACGCCACGGACAGCGTCCCGGGTCGGTAGTCCACCTGCGCGGTCACCTCCTGGAGGGGCTCCTGCCCCACCACCACGCGCGGCGCCGCGAGCTGGGCCCGGACCCGCACCGCCGCCAGCGGGCCCTCCACCCACGCGCGCCCTGCCACCTGTCCCTGGAGCGGAAAGGTGGAGCCCACGAGCCGACGCAACCGGAAGGGGTCCGCACCCCGGAAACGCAGGTCCAGGTCCACCGCACCTCCGCCGGCCAGCCGGAGCTCACCGGACACCTGCACCGTGGCGGAACCCAGGCGCAGCCGAACGGAGCGGACGGTGACCCACGAGCCCGCCACGCGCACCTCTCCGGCCACGTCCTGGACCTTCAGCCGCTGCTGCGGCAGGAATACCGCGGCCCGGTCCACCCGAACGTCACCCACCACCTGCGGGCTGCGGGTACTCCCGTAGATCCGTGCCTGTCCGCCCAGCACCCCCGCCTCCCACCGCCACCGCGGGTCCGCCGCGAGGTAGTTGGCCCACGCCCTCGCGGAAAGCCCTTGGAACCGGAGCGCCAGGTCCAGCATCCCCTGCTGCCCGTCCACCCACCCCGAGACCTCCACCTGGCCCGGCACCCCCGGAGCGACTCCCGTGGCGAGCCGGACCCGCACCAGAGGCAGATCAACTAGGCGCGCACTCCCCTCAATCCCGGTCAGGGTTCCGCGGAAACCTCCCGTGGCCAGGTCCAACAGCTGCACAGAGCCCCCGGCGACGTGCACTTCCGCGCGCACCCGCTCCGCCGGGGCCGCTTCGCGCGCGGGAGGGCGGACGAGCTGCTCGATGTTCCACCGGCCCTGCGGGCCCCGCACCACCACCAGGACCGGCCTCACCAGCCTGACGCGCCCGAACGCCTGGGCCCCGCTGCGACCCGCCAGACGTTCCCGCACCAACAGGATCGGGTCCCACTCCACGTTCACCTCGTCCACCCGCAGGAGGCCCGGCACCCGCACCTGGTAGAAGGTGATCCGGTTGGCACCCGCCTGCACCCGCGCCAGCGAAACCGGCCGTCCGAGTTGTTCCGCCAGCCACCGGGAAAACAGCTCGGCGGCGTGGCGCTCGAACGCCGGATGTCGCACCACGGCAAGGCCCCCCACCCCCAGGGCCAGAAGCGCCACCAGGAACGCCGCAAGCCCACCCCACAGCCGCGGCATCACGGGACGCCACCTTCCCCCGCGCGCCGGAAAGCGTCGGAGCCGGCCGCCGGGACTACTCCACTACGATGGGGACGACCTGCTCGCCCTTGACCACCCACTGCGTCCGCACCAGCCGTCCGGCGAACTCGTCAAAGTAGATGAACCGCTTCTGCGGGTCGTCGCTGGGCGGGACGCCCACGGGCACCAGCTGCAGCAGCACGTCGGTGTTGCGGCCGAAGTCCTCGAAGAACTCCAGGGCCTCCCGCAGATCCCGGAACGTAGAGGCAGGAGGCTCGCCCGCGAGCTTGTCGGCCAGCAGGGCCGCCGGGGGGACGTTGTCCCGCTGGATCCCCGCGCTGCCCACCACCAGCAGGGCAGGCCCTCGTGGGAAGTTCCTCGGGACCTCGATCTCCACTACCCGCGATACCGGCTCGCCTCCCTGGAAGGGGCGCAGCTGCAGGCGCACACGGAGCCGGCCGCCCTGGGTGACCGTCCGGCTGGCCACCTCTGCCTCCACCAGGGACACGGTGCGCCGCTCCCGGCTCAACCGGACGTCCACCTGCAGGTCCACGGGGTTCACGGGCCCAAATTCGTTGCCGAACAGGAAGCGCACCGCGTCGGGGACGTCCAGCACCGCCGCCGTCGCCACGTCCTGCGCACTGTAGAAGACGTTGGTGCGCTCCACGGGCCTCGGCAATCCTCCCCCCCGCGCGGTGATGTGGACCTCCGCGGTCCCCGCGCCGGACCCGTCCCACGCCTGCTCCACCGCAGCCAGCACGACCTGCGGGATCAGCACCTGGGCGAGGTCGGCCCTGCGCACCATCTGCGCGCCGCGGTGTACCGTCCGCCCGCGGTCCCGGTCGGTGACGGTCACCGTGACGTTGAACACCCTCGGGAGCCGGTCCAGCGTCCCCGCGATCCCCGCCACGCGGTCCTGGCTCACGGTCCCCACCGGCTCGCCCACCTCCCCCTCCTTGAAGGGGAACTCGGTACTGCGCACCACCGTGTGCACGTACGCGCTGGTGAGCAAGAAGTCCACCGCGCCGAACCCGAACAGTCGGTGGCCGAACGCGAGGAACCGGTTGCCCTTGCGGTACGACAGGGTCCCGATACTCCACACGTTCACGTCCCCCCGAACCAGCACCACACCCACCGCGCTGCCGGGGACCAGGGGCGGTGTGGGGAAGCGCCCCACGCCTCCGTAACTCTGCACCGGGACCACGTCCGCGTAACGCAGCGTGCGCTGCAGAATGCGGAAAGCCCGGTCGCTGATCCCCGAGACCAGCAGGGGGCTTGCGGCGGGCACGAAGGTGGCCACCGGACCCGTCTGCGGCTCGGGTCCGCCTGCTCGGTCGGAGATCTCCACCGCCCGGACCCACCGGCCTCCCATCCACAGCGGCTGCGGCAACGCCCACACTCCGCGGGCGGGTCGCTGCGCCCGGTCCTCCCGCAGTAGGGCCAGCATGGCCTCCGCGGGCGTGAACAGCCCCAGGTCGCTGTCCGGACCCGCGGAACGGTAGCCGTAGGACAGCGCCCCCGCGAAGCGGCCGTCGATGTACATGGGGCTTCCGCTCATGCCCGAGGCGGTGCCGCCGCTGCGCCGGATGGCGGGGCCCGAGGCGCGGAACAGCACCAGACGCCCTGGCGGGCCCTCCGTCAACCCCAGCACTTGGAACTGGAACTCCTCCACCCGGGTCCCCTGCACCACGGTCCGGCCCACGCCGCGCATCCCGGGCCGGATCCGGCTCAGGGGGAAGACCTCCGCCTCTTCCTGAGCCCACGACTGCAGCCCGGGGAGGGTGGCGGCCGCTAGAACAAGGACCACGGCCCCGACGACCCACCTTCGCATGCGGCGCACCTCGGTACGAGTCTACGACCCATCCTATCAGACAGCCCCAAGGCCGCTACTCGCTCGCGGGGTGTAAGCGCGGGGAGCGCAGTGGATGGCCCGGCCGGTCAGGGTCCCAGCCGCACTACGGGGTCCCCTACCCGGATCCTGGCTCCCACCTGGACCAGAACCTCCACCACCGTGCTGCTCCGCGGCGCCCGGGCAGCCACTTCCCGGGGCTTGGTGGCAGTCCGCACCCACACCAGGGGAGCCCCTTCCTCCACCGCGTCGCCCGTGCGCACCGTCTCCACCACCACGCCGCCCACGGTCGCGCGGACCACCTCCGGCTCGCTGACCGCGGCGACGAGCAGCAGACTCGCCGCCAGAACCGCGACAGCACGCATCCTCACCCTCATCCTAACCCGTCTACGCGGACCGGGGCTTGCGGGTTCGCGGGCTGGAAGGGCTCCGGCAGCTCGTCCGACAGTCCGAAGTACACCCGCAGGATCTGCACGATGCGCCAGGCGGCGCGGCCGTCACCGTACGGGTTGGTGGCCGCAGCCATGGACCGGTACGCCTCGGGATCCTCCAGGAGCCGGGCGACCTCCGCCACCACCCGGTTGCGATCCGTGCCCACCAGCCGGACGACCCCCGCGGCCACCCCTTCCGGCCGCTCGGTGGTGTCCCGCAGCACCAGCACCGGCGTACCCAAACCCGGCGCTTCTTCCTGAACCCCCCCGGAGTCCGTGAGGATGAGGTAGGCCCTGCGTTCCAGGTACACGAACGGACCGTAGTCGGGTGGGTCCAGCAGGTGTACCCGCGGGACCCCCTCCAGCGCCGGGATCACCACTTCCCGCACCGCAGGGTTGCGGTGCACGGAAAACACCACCTCCACGTCGGGGAAGCGCAACACCAGGTCCCGGATCGCCTCGCACACGTTCCGCAGCGGTTCACCCCAGTTCTCCCGGCGGTGCGCGGTGACCAGTAACAGCCGCCTGCGGGGATCCAGTTCCGGAAGACCGTCCGGGCGGACGCGGGGCCCGATGGCGTGCAGGGCGTCGATCACGGTGTTGCCCGTGACGTAGATGGAGGACGGATCGCACCCCTCCCGGAGGAGGTTGTCGCGGGCCCACGGGGTGGGGGCGAAGTGGAGGTCCGCCAGCGCGGCGGTCATCCTCCGGTACAGCTCCTCCGGAAAGGGGCGGTACTTGTCGCGGGTGCGTAGCCCGGCCTCCACATGACCCACGGGGATCCGGTGGTAGTAGGCGGCCAGGGCCCCGCAGAAGCAGGGCGCGGCGTCGCCCTGCACCAGCACCAGGGCGGGACGGGTACGCGCCAGCACCCGGTCCAGCCCCTCCAGGGTCCGGGTAGTGACCTCCGCCAGGGTCTGGCGCGGCCGCATCACGTCCAGGTCCACGTCCGGCTTCAGGTCGAACAGCCGCAGGACCTGGTCCAGCATCTCCCGGTGCTGGGCGGTGGCCACCAACAGGGGGCGGAAGTCCGGGTCCTGCTGCAGGGCCTTGACCACGGGCGCCATCTTCACGGCGTCCGGGCGGGTGCCCACCACCGCGAGGACGACCACCGGCCCCCTCACGGCGTCCGCGCCAGCAGCCCGAGCCGGCGGGCCACCACCCACAGAGCGCCACCCAGCAACGCGGCCACGGACAGCGGGATCCAGCGGTCCACCCAGCCCGACAGGGCCAGACTCAGGCTCGACAGCAGGGCCGTGGTCCCGTACAGCAGCAACACCGCCTGCCGCTGCGAAAGCCCCCGGTCCAGAAGCCGGTGGTGCACGTGGCCGCGGTCCGGCTGGAACACCGAGACCCGGCGGCGCAGCCGCCGGAGGACCGCGAAGGCGGTGTCGAAGATGGGGACCCCCATCGCCAGCAGCGGCACCGCCAGCGACAGCGCGGTCAGCGTCTTGAACAGCCCGGCCACGGACAGGGCCCCCAGCAGGTAGCCGAGGAACAGGGCGCCGCTGTCGCCCATGATCACCCGCGCCGGGCTGAAGTTGTAGCGCAGAAAGCCCACCGCGCTGCCGGCCACCGCCGCGCACAGCACCAGGGTGGGCAGCCCCGCGCCCCGCAGCATCCCCGCCACGAAGAAGGTCCCCGCCACGATCGCCGCGATCCCCGCGGCAAGCCCGTCCACGCCGTCGATGGAGTTCATGGCGATGGCCGCGGACCCCACCCACACCGCGGTGAACACCTGCCCCCACAGACCCAGGGCCCCCAGCTGGCCCGTCACGGGGTTGGTGACGAAGGGCGTGGTGAGCCCGAACAGGACCGGCAACGTCGCGCACAGATAGATGAGGGGGAACTTCACCCGCCCGGAGACCTGCCGCAGGTCGTCGTACAGCCCTACCAGTGCCACGGCCATCGCACCCAGCAGGATCCCCCAGAACTCCCGGGGGACAGCACCGTACGGGATCGCTAGCACCAGGTGCCTGGGTTCCCGCACCACTGCCACCGGACCCGGCATCGGGAGGGTCACCGCCGCGCCCAGGAGCACCCCCAGCACGATGGCCACCCCGCCGAGGCGGGGCAGGGGTCGACGGTTGATGCGCCGCCCACCGGGGTAGTCCACGGCACCCACCCGACGGGCGAGCCAACGGGCGGTGGGCGTGGTCCAGTACGTGACGAACCACGCCAGCAACGCCGCGACCACGTAAGGCGGAACGAACATGGGCTCCGGGCCCAGTATAGGGCAGCGGCGGTCCCGGTGGGGGCCGGCCCTAAACCAGCTCCGCCGCCAGCCTTTCCTCCGCCAGCTCGCTCACCGAGCTCCGCACGTGGACGCGGGTGATGGCGTCCGCCAGCAGCCTGGCCACCGACACCACGCGGATGCGGTCCAGCCGTTTGTCGGGCGGCAGCGGGATGGAGTCCGTCACCACCAGCTCGCGGATGGGCGAGGAGGCGATGCGCTCGACGGCGGGCCCGGAGAGGACGGGGTGGGTGCAGCACGCGTACACCTCCGTCACCCCGCGCCGCACCAGGGTCTCCGCCGCCCGAACCAGGGTCCCCGCGGTGTCCACGATGTCGTCCACCAGGATGGCGGTGCGACGGTACACCTTCCCGATCACGTGCACCACCTCCGCCACCTGGTTGGGCCGGTCCCTGCGCTTGTCGATGATGGCCAAGGGCGCCCCCAGGACCTGCGCGAACTCCCGGGCCCGCCGCACGCCCCCCACGTCCGGGGAGACCACCACCACGTTCCGCAACCCCTTGTGCAGGAAGTAGTCCGCCAGGAGCATGCGCGCGCCCAGGTGATCCAAGGGGATGTCGAAGAAGCCGGAGATCTGGCCCGCATGCAGGTCCAGGGCCAGGAGGTGCTGGACCCCGGCCCGCACCATGAGGTTGGCCACCAGCTTGGCGGTCACCGGCTCCCGGGCGCCGGTCTTGCGATCCTGGCGGGCGTAGCCGAAGTACGGCACCACCGCGGTCACCCGGGCTGCAGAGGCCCGGCGAAGGGCGTCGGCCAGCACCAGCAGCTCCAGGAGGTGTTCGTGCACCGGCGGGCAGGTGGGCTGGAGGATGAAGCAGTCCCGACCGCGCACGCTCTCCTCCAGCCGTACCTCGATCTCCCCGTCCGGGTAGCGGGCCACCACCGCCTCCAGCAGCGGGACGTCCAGGTACGCAGCCACCCGGCGGGCCAGGGTCGGGTTGGCGGTGCCGCTGATCAGGGCGAGGTCCCTCACGGGTTGTCCTCCTGCTTCGCCCGCCGGACCACCCGCGCGGGCACGCCCACCGCCACCATCCCCGGCGGGATGTCCCTGGTGACCACCGAGCCGGCTCCTGTGACCGCGCCCGCGCCCACCCGCACGGGTGCGTTCAGCAAAGTGTCGCTGCCGATGAACGCTCCATCCTCGATCACGGTCGGGTGCTTGCCGGGGACCCCGTACTTGAAGTTGCACGTGATGGTCCCCGCACCGATGTTCACCTCCCGGCCTACTGTGGCGTCACCGAGATAGGACACGTGCTGGACCTTGGTCCCCTCGCCCACAGTGGAGTTCTTGATCTCCGCGAAGTTCCCCACCACCACCCGGGGGGCCAGCCGTGTGCCGGGCCGCAGGTGCGCGTACGGGCCGATCCGGCACTCCTCGGCCACCTCGCTCTCCTCCACCACCGACCACAGGATACGGACCCGGTCTCCGATGCGGGAGCCACGCACGTGCGCCCCGGGGCCCACCGTGCACCCGCAGCCCACCACCGTGCCCGCCTCCAGCACCGTGAAGGGCAGCAGGACGGTGTCGCTGCCCACCTGCACGTCGGGTGCCACGTAGGTGGTGTGCGGGTCCAGCACGGTGACGCCGGAGTCCATCAGCCGTTGCAGGGTCCTCCGGCGCAGCTCCTCCTCCGCCGCCGCCAGCTCCCTCCGCGAGTTCACGCCCATGACCTCCGTCACCTCCCTGGCCCGGACCGTCCCCACCTTTCGCCCTCGGGCGTGCAGCCAGCCGAAGGCGTCCGTGAGGTAATACTCGCCCTGCGCGTTCTGCGCCGTGAGGTGCGCCAGGGCTTCCCGCAGGTCCTCCGCCTCGAAGCAGCACAGCCCCGTGTTCACCTCGCGGAGCTGGCGCTGCTCGGGCGTGCAGTCCGCCTCCTCCACCACCCGGAGGAACGACCCGTCCCCATTCCGTACCACCCTCCCCAGCCCGTGGGGGGCGTCCACCACCGCGGTGAGCAGCGTGGCCGCAAACCCGCCCTGCACGTGCGCCTCCACCAGGCGGCGGAAGGTCGCCTCGCCCACCAGCGGGGTGTCGCCGTAGGCCACCAGCACGGGACCCTGGTGGCCCGCGAGGTGCTGCAGGGCGCAGCGCACCGCGTCCCCGGTCCCCCTGGGCACCTCCTGCCACGCGACCCGCACGTCTGCGGGCAGCACGCGACAGACCGCCTCCCCCCCGTAGCCCACCACCACCACCACGGGGCCGTCCGCCACCGGCCGCAGCGCGTCGAGGACCCGCAGCACCATGGGCCGGCCGCCCACCGGGTGCAGGACCTTAGGCAGGCGGGAGCGCATCCGCTTGCCCTCCCCCGCGGCCAGCAGGACCCCCGCCACCGGCCGGTGAGTTCTCACCGCCCGCCTCCCGAGCCCTGCGCGGGCTTGACCCCTGGCGGGGGCGTCCGTATGGTGTTGATGGCCCCGCATGGCGCGGGGCTGAGGGGAGTAACTGGCGGCCGCCAACAGTGCACGCGCGGCCGCGGCCCGGTCGTCAGTCCGGCGGACGCTGGCAGGCGGTTCGCCCGGTCGGGCCTGTGGCGACGCCTCACGGTGAGACCTCCGGCGGGCACCGGAGGTCTTTCGTTTTGACAGGGGACGCGGGGGAGGCGGATGAACGTCGAGGTGCTGCTGTGGATCGTCTTCCACGTGGTGGTGGGCGCCATGCTGGCCATCGACCTCGGGGTTTTCCAGCGCACACCCCACAAGCTGTCCATACGGGAGGCCACCCTCTGGAGCGTGGTGTGGATCGGCGCGGCGCTTCTGTTCAACGCGGGGGTGTGGGCCCTGGAGGGCTCCCAGGTCGGGCTTGAGTGGCTCACCGCGTACCTCGTGGAGAAAGCCCTGAGCGTGGACAACCTCTTCGTCTTCCTCGTCATCTTCTCCTACTTCGCCGTCCCGGACCACCTGCAGCCCCGCGTCCTCCTGTGGGGGGTCCTCGGCGCCGTGGTCATGCGGGCCAGCCTCATCCTGGTGGGCGTCACTCTGGTCAAGCTCTTCCACTGGGTCCTGTACTTCTTCGGCGCCCTGCTGGTGTACACGGGCTGGAAGCTGTTCCGGCACCGGGAAGAGACGGTCGATCCCTCCCAGAACCCGGTGCTCCGGGCCGTGCGGCGGCGGTTCCCGGTGACGGAGACGTATGTGGGAGGCCGCTTTTTCGTCCGGCGGGAGGGCCGGCTGTGGGTGACCCCGCTGTTCCTGGTGCTGGTGGTGGTGGAGAGTACCGACCTGATGTTCGCCGTGGACTCCATCCCCGCGGTGCTGGCCATCACCCACCACATGTTCACCGCCTACACCTCCAACATCTTCGCCATCCTAGGGCTGCGGGCCCTGTTCTTCGTGCTGGCGGGGATCATGGACATGTTCCGCTACCTGAAG
The DNA here is from genome assembly GCA_046289555.1 of bacterium. GTDB lineage: Bacteria > Sysuimicrobiota > Sysuimicrobiia > Sysuimicrobiales > Sysuimicrobiaceae > Tepidifontimicrobium. Next base: position 1,230 of record JBKBVM010000013.1, on the reverse strand, counting down.
TACGGCCTGTCGCTCGTGCTGGTGTTCATCGGCCTGAAGATGCTGGTGGCTGACTTCTACAAGGTACCGATCGGTGTGTCCCTGGGTGTGGTGGCGGCGATCCTCGCGGTCAGCGTGCTGGCCTCCGTGCTGATCCCCGCGCCCAAGGAGGCCTCCCAGGAGGCTCCCGAGGCTTCCGCGGGTTCCTGACGGTCCTCGGTCCTCCGGAGCGGGCGTAAGATTAAGAACGGGATGAACCGGATCCGGGCGCGGCTGGAGATCACCGACACGGGCGAGGACGTGGAGGCCGTCCCGTGCCTGTTCTCCCTGGAGGTGGACGGCCGTCCTCTTCTGCTGCTCGGCGAGAGCGCCCGCGCCCTGGGCATTCCGTCCCACGACGCCTCGTACTCCGCCTACGCGCTGTTCGAGGGCGTGCAGGGCCTGCTGCTCACCCTCCTGGCGGACCACCACGCGGTCACCGACCCCAGCGACCCCTACGCTTGCCCCCTGTTCCTAGCGGACTGCGGGACGGACTGCTGTGGCTACCACGACCTGACCGTACTGCACCGGCAGGGGCGCGTGTACCTGGAGGACCCGCGGGACGGCAGCCGGTACGTGCTGGACCCGGCGGAGTACGCTCGGGCGGTGTTGGCCGCGGTCCAGGGCTTCCTGGACTTCGCGACCCGAGAGTCGCGGCTGCGGGACGACGAGGCGTGGCACCTGTACGACCACCTGAGCTGGCTCGTGCGAAAGGTGGCGTGCGACGGCGCCCCGCCTGTGCGGGCCGCCTGCCGGGAGTTCCTGGACCGCGCGGACGAGCAGATCCAGCGGGCCACCCGGCCCGCGCAGGAGGTCCGCGGAACGCACTAGCGCAGCGGCCAGATGACCTGGGGCCGGAGGTTGCGGGACAGGCCCAGCTGCGTTGCCATGCGGTGGGTCCACGCAACGAAGCCATCCACGATCATCAGGCACTCCTCCTCCACCTCGTCCGGGCTCAGGGGGCTGGCGCGGAGGCGGGCCACCATGTCCCCGATGGCGGAGCAGAAGGTGCTCACGTCGTCCAGGAGCTCCCGGGCCACCCGCACTCCCTGAGCGGAGAGCCCCGCAGGCCGTCGGGCGGTCCTACCCGACAGGCGGCGCCGCTGCCCCGCCGCCCACTCGTCCAGCTCGTCCAGCACGAAGAACGCAGCCTCCGGCCCCCGCTCCATCACCACGGAGACGAAGCCCTGGCAGGCTCGCCACACCTGGTGG
>JBKBVM010000139.1:0-4593 GCA_046289555.1 bacterium | reverse complement strand
GGGCCCAGGGAAGCCCCTCCGTTCCACGCGACCCGCATGCGCACCAGCCCCACCTTGTCCAGGAGGGGTCGGTACACGGTCCAGTAACACAGCTTCCACAGCAGGCGCAGCCAGGTAGGCAGCGGCCGGCCTGCGGACTCCAGGTCCACCCGGCGGCCTGCCACGGCCATGGCGGCGTCGTAGATCCGCCGGCGGACGGGCCCTGCGTCCAGCATCCGTACGGTGACCGCGGAGTGGATCCCCTCGTAGATGCGGGCGGGGGCGAACATGAAGTGGGGCCCGATCTCCCGCAGGTCCCGCTGGGCGGTCTCCGGCTCCTCGGGGAAGTTCACGGTGAACCCCACCAGCTGGTGCAGGGAGGTGGACAGCATCTGCTCGCCGATCCAGGCAAAGGGCAGGTAGGAGACGAAGTCATCGCGGGCCGAGATGTGGGGCTCCACCGCGTGGACGTTCATCCCCTGGGCGATGAGGTTGCGGTGGGACAGCATGGCCAGCTTGGGCAGGGAGGTGGTCCCGGAGGTCAGGCAGAAGATCGCCACGTCGTCCCCGCGGCCCTGGGCCACCTCCTGCAGGAACCGCTCCGGCTGCCGGCTCAAAAACTCCCGTCCCAGGGTTTCCAGGTCGGAGAACCGCAGCAGCTTCGGGTGCTGGTAGCGCCACATCCCGCGCCAGTCGTCCACGATCACCCGCTCCACTTGAGGAAGGCGGTCCTCCAGGCTCAGGACCTTGTCCGTCTGCTCCTGGTCCTCGCAGAACACGAACCGGGCGTCCGCAAAGTCGAGCAATTCCGCCAGCTGGTCCGCCAGGGTGTCCTGGTACATCCCGCAGGACACCCCGCCCAGGGCCTGGGTGGCCATAGCCACGTAGTACAGCTCCGGCCGGTTGTCGCCGATGAGGGCCACCACGTCGCCCCGCCGCATCCCCAGGGCCAGCAGGCCTCCCGCGCACGCCCGCACGTGGTCCAGGTACTGCCGCCACGTGATCTCCTGCCAGATGCCGAACTCCTTCTCCCGGAAGGCCACCCGGTCGCCGAAGCGCTCCGCGTTGTGCACCAGCCGCTTGGGGAAGGTGTCCAGCGCGCGCAGGGACTTTCGGATCTGTTCAGGCCCGAGCGCCTCCTCAGGGCGTTCCAGCACCCTCTGGCTGCTCATACGCCGCCTGCCACCCCCTCCGCCACCCCGTGCTCCTCACCCAGGTACGCCCGGATCACGTCGGGGTGGTTCTGGATCTCCTCCGGCGGGCCCTCCGCGATCTTGCGGCCGTAGTCCATGGCGAGGATCCGGTCGCACAGGTCCATGACCACGCCCATGTCGTGCTCGATGAGGATCATGGGCAGCCCGTGCACCTCGCGGAGCTCCAGGATGTACCGGGCCATGTCCGCCTTCTCGTCCACCGTCATGCCCGCCATGGGCTCGTCCAGCAGGAGCAGGCGCGGCTCCATGGCCAGGGCGCGGCCCAGCTCCACCTTCTTCTGGATCCCGTACGGAAGCTCCGCCACCCGGTGGTCCCGGTACGGCTCGATCTCCAGGAAGTCGATGATCTCCTCCACCCGCTGGCGGTGCTGCAGGACCTCCCGCTGACCGAAGCCCCAGTACACCCCGCAGCCCAGCAGCGAGCTGCGCATGTGCGCCAGCCGTCCCGAAAGGATGTTCTGTAACGCCGTCATGTGCGGGTACAGGGCGATGTTCTGGAAGGTGCGGGAGATCCCCAGGTGCGCCCGGGTGTGCGGGGGCAGGTGGGTGATGTCCCGCCCCAAAAAAGAAATCCGCCCGGCCTGGGGGCGGTAGAAGCCGTTGATGCAGTTCAGGACGCTGGTCTTGCCGGCACCGTTGGGTCCGATGATCCCCAGTAGCTCACCCGCGTGCAGGGAGAAGGACACGTCGGAGACCGCGAGCACCCCCGCGAACCGCAGGGTGAGCCCGCGCACGCTCAGGACCACGTCCACCAGTGGGACCCCAGCCCCCATCGTGGCCCTACAGTACGCGGTCCGTGGGAGTTTCTCCTTCCACGGCCTCGGACCCCACCCAGCGCGCTCCGCCCTCCCACACCTCCTTCTTCCAGATAGGGACCCGGACCTTGAGGGTGTCGATGGCGTAACGGCCCGCCTCGAACGCCTCCCTGCGGTGCGGCGCGGAGACGGCCACCGCCACGCTGACCTCTCCCACCTCCAGCCGGCCCACCCGGTGTTCCATGGCCACGGCCAGCACGGGCCAGCGCTCGGTGACCTCCCGCGCGATGCGTTCCATCTCCGCAACGGCAAAACGCTCGTACGCCTCGTAGTCCAGGTGCAGGACCCGGGGACCCTCCGGGTTGTCGCGCACCGTGCCCAGGAAAAGGACCACCGCGCCCGCGTGGGGGTGCTGGACCCGCGCCAGCAGCTGGTCGGTCCGGATGGGCTCCTGCACCACCGCCACGTGGGTCGCGCCGCCGCTGACGGGAGGGATAGGGGTGAGCTCGTCTCCGTCACGAAGGGGGTGGTCGGGCGGCACGTACCGGTCGCCCACGGCGAACCTCGGGGAAGGCAGCCTCGCCACAGATGGGTGCAGGGCCAGCAGCCGCTCCCACGCGTCCTGGCAGGTGGGCGAGCCGTCCAGCTCCAGCTCCACGGCGGGAGAGCCCACGGCCTCCCGGTAAACCGCGAACAGCCTCAGCCGGACCCGCACGCGACGCTCCTCCGCCGCCATTCTACCCCACCCGAGACGCTTTCCCGCACAATGGGAGGGATCATGCGCGTCCTGGACCCGTACGCGGTCCCCGGACAGGACCGCAAAGCGCAGCTGCACGTCCACACCACCCGGTCGGACGGCCGCCACCCGCCGGAGGCGGTGGCGGAGCGCTACCGCTCCGCGGGGTTCAGCTTCCTCGCCATCACCGACCACGACGTGGTGACGGACACCTCCGGCCTGTCGGACCGCGAGTTCTGCGTAGTCGGGGGGGTAGAGCTCACCGTCCCGGGGCCGGTGCGTCCGTTGGGGCCGCACCTGGGGTGCCTGCTGGTGCAGAAGGTGCCCCGGGCCCGAGCGGCGCAGCGGGCGGTGGAGGAGGTGGCCGCGCAGGGCGGCCTGGCCGGGTTGAACCACCCCTCGTGGACCGGCAACCTGTGGACCGGGCGGTGGAGCAGCTCCAGGGCGCGGCGTCTCAGAGGGATACGGTTCGTGGAGGTGTGGAACCCCCACTCGGACCCGGAGGAGGACACGCGGCGGTGGGTGGAGGTGGTGCGCGCCCACGGGCCGGCACACCCCGTGTTCCCGGTGGCCTCCGACGACCTCCACCACGACGGGCAGTTCGGGAAGGCGTGGGTGGTGGTCCGGACGGAGGAGGTCAGCGAACGGGCGCTGCGGGAGGCCCTCCGCGCGGGCGCGGTGTACGCTACCACGGGCCCTCAGGCCCGCTTCGGTGTGAGGGACGGCTGCGTGACGGTAGAAACCGACGCTTCCCGGGTGCGCTTCTACGACTTCCGCGGCCGGTTGCGCCGGGAAGTCCCCGGCGGCTCCGCCCAGTACGAACCGACCCGCGAGGACGTGTTCGTCCGGGTCGAGTGCCTCGGGCGGTCCAGTGGCCGCGCGTGGTCCGCGGTCTTCTGGGTCCTGAAAGACTAGCTCCCGCCTACGCCTCCTCCTTGCCCTCCTCCACGTACCGCTGCTTGATCTGCTCCACCACCGCGGGATCCGTGAGGGTGGTGGTGTCCCCCAGCGCTCGGCCCTCCGCGATGTCCCGCAGCAGCCGGCGCATGATCTTCGCGGACCGCGTCTTCGGCAGGTCCGCACAGAAGAAGACGTCCTCGGGCCGGGCGATGGGGCTGATCTTCTGCGCCACCCACTCCCGCAGCTCATGCTTGAGCTGCTCGCTGGGCTCGTAGCCGGCCCGCAGGACGACGAAGGCAGACACCGCCTGCCCCTTCTCGGGGTGGCTGCGGCCGATGGTGGCCGCCTCCGCCACCGCGGGGTGCGCCACCAGGGTGCTCTCGATCTCGATGTTGCTGAGGCGGTGGCCCGCCACGTTCACCACGTCGTCCACGCGGCCCTGAATCCAGAAGTAGCCGTCTTCGTCCCGCCGGGCGCCGTCCCCGGTGAAGTACTTACCCGGGAACCGGCTCCAGTAAACCTGAACGTACCGCTCCGGGTCGCCCCAGAACGTCCTCAGCATGGCCGGCCACGGGCGGGTGAGGACCAGGTAGCCGCCCGTGTTGGGCGGCAGGGAGTTGCCCCGCTCGTCCACGATGTCCGCCGCGACGCCGGGGAAGGGGAGGGTGGCGGACCCGGGCTTGGTGGTGGTGATGCCTGGAAGCGGGGTGATGAGGATCATCCCCGTCTCCGTCTGCCACCACGTGTCCACGATGGGGCACCGGCCACGTCCGATGTTCTCGTGGTACCACATCCACGCCTCGGGGTTGATGGGCTCGCCCACGGTGCCCAACAGGCGCAGGCTGCTGAGGTCGCAGCGGCGGGGGTACTCGGGCCCCCACTTCATGGCGGTGCGGATGAAGGTGGGGGAGGTGTACAGGACGTTCACCCGGTACTTCTCCACGATCCGCCAGTAGCGGTCCTTGTCCGGCCAGTCCGGAGCGCCCTCGTACATCACGGAGGTGGCACC
>JBKBVM010000138.1:0-4617 GCA_046289555.1 bacterium | reverse complement strand
TCCATGATGAAGGTGGCGTCCGGGAACAGGGGCGCCAGCTTCTGCACGATGGTGAGGTACTGGCCACCGTGGAACGCCACGATGCTGTAGCCCGCGCCCAGGTACTCACGGGCTACCCGCTCCGCGTCCGCCACCGCCACCTGCTCGGAGTGCGCGGTCTGTACCCCCGTGGTGGACTGCACTTCCTTGAGGGCCTGGTAGCCCACCGCGTTGAAGTCCGCATCCTGGATCACGCCCGGCAGGATCATGGCCATGCGGGGCCGGGCCGGGCCCGCGCCGGAGGGCCCGGCCACCACCAGGACCGCCAGCAGCAACCACAAGAGCCTTCGCACGTCATCACCTCCTTCGGTTGGTCCCCTACGCACGCGCCTCGCGGTGGTACGGCTTCCCGAGGGCTTCCGGTGCCCGCGCACCGCGGTAGGCCCGGACCAGCACCGCCACCGCGAAGGCGTAGGGCAACATCTGTAGGAACTGAGGTGGAACCGCCCGGCTGACCATGGCCAGCTTGAACTGCAGGGCCTCCACGTACGCGAACAGCAGGGCCCCCGCGGCGGCCCCCACCGGCGTCCACCGGCCGAAGATCACCAGCATCAGCGCGATCCACCCTCGGCCGCCCGCGATCCCCTCCGTGAAGGTCCCCGTCAGGGTGAAGGGGAGGCTGGCGCCCGCCAGCCCCACCAGAGCCCCACCCGCTGCCGCCGCCGCCTTGCGCAGACGGAACACGTCCACGCCCACGGTGTCCGCAGCCACGGGGTTCTCCCCTGCCGCCCGCAGCCGCAGCCCCAGGCTCGTCCGGAAGAGGACCAGGTGCACCCCCGCCACCACGGCGGCGGAGACGTAGACCAGGGCGTGTTGGCTGAACAACACCTCGCCCACCAGGGGAAGCCGTCCCACAACCGGAAGCACCACCGGTTGCAGGGTCTCCACCCGCGGGGGCGTGAGCCGGACGCCCACCACCACCCGGTACAGGAGGGACGACAGTCCCAGGCAGAGTACGTACAGGGTCAGGCCCACGGTCACCTGCTCCTGCCTCCACGCCACCGCGTAGTGGGCGAACACCCCCGCTACGACCACTCCGGACAGCGCCGCGGCCAGCAGCCCCAGTCCCGTGCTCCCCGCGGCGAAGCTGGCGAGAAACGCCGCCGCTGCCCCTAGCGTTACCATTCCCTCGATGGCCACGTTCAGCAGCCCGGAACGCTCCATCAGGATCTCGCCCGCGCTGGCCAGCACCAGGGGCACCGACATGGCCACCGCGAGACGGAACAGGGAGGGGTCCAGGAAGAGCTCCCAGCTCATGGCGCGCTCCGCCGCACGCCCTCCGCGGCCAGCAGGACCAGCAACACCGCCGCCTGCACCACGAACACCGCGCTGGCCGGCAGACCCACGCTGCGCTGCAGGGAGTCCGTCCCCACCAGGAGGACCGCGAAACCCATAGCGGCGGGCACGGCCAGCACCGGGTGGCGGCGGCTGAGGACCGCGATCAGGATGGCCATCATCCCGTAGCCGGGCGAAAGCCCCAGGATGAGCCGGTAGTGGAACCCGCTCACCTCCACCGCGCCCGCCAGCCCCGCTAGCCCTCCGCTGGCCACCAGGGCGAGGCCCACCGCGCGACGGACGGGCACGCCACCCAGGAGGGCTGCGGAGGGGTTGTCTCCCGCAGCCCGCAGCTCGTAGCCGAAGACCGTACGGAACAGCAGCCACCACACCCCCACCGCCGCCGCCAGGGCCAGCACGATCCCTGCGTGGGCGCCCGCGCGGGGCCACAGGTAGGGCAGGGTGGCCTGCGGGGGAATGGCCCGGGTGATGGCCTCCCCCGCGGTGGGGTCGTTCCACGGCCCGGTGCTCAGGTACTCCACCAGGAACACCGCCACGAAGTTCAGCATCACCGTGACGAAGATCTCGCTGACCCCCAGCCGTGCCCGCAGCACGCCCGGCAGCGAGCCCCACACGGCTCCGCCCGTCAGACCCGCCAGCAACACCACGGGCAGGACCGCGGCCTTTGGCGCTGTCGACAGGAGGAAGGCCGCGCCCGTGGCGGCCATCGCGCCCGCGTAGATCTGCCCGTCCACCCCGATGTTGAACACACCGCCCCGCAGCCCCAAGATCACCGCCAGGCTGCCCAGCAGGAGCGGCGTCGTCTTGTTGAAGGTCTGGCCCAGCCCCGCGCCACTGCCCAGGGAGGCGCGAACGACGCCCGCCAGGGCCTGGGAGGCGTCCCCGCCCAGCATCGCCACCAGAGCGGCCAGGAGAACCAGGGCGATGGCCAGGGCGCCCGCGTACGGCCACACCACCTGCCAGCGGCCACGCGCCGCGGCCTCCGTGGTCAACCCAGCACGCCCCCTGTCATCGCCCGCCCGATGGCGTAGCGGTCGAACTGCTCCCTCGCAAACTCCGCCACCACGCGGCCTCGGTACAGCACCACGATGCGGTCCGCCAGCTTCAGCAGCTCATCCAGGTCCTCGGAGATCAGCAGCACCGCACCCCCCTTGCCGCAGAACTCCACCAGCCGCGCGTGCAGGAACTCGGTGGACGGTACGTCAAGACCCCGCGTGGGGTTGTGGGCGACCAGCAGCCGGGCCTCACGCTCCCGGGCGGCGTCGAACACCCGCGCGGCGATCAGCCTCTGAAGGTTGCCCCCGCTGAGCTGGCCCGCGGCCGCGTCAGGCCCGGGGCAGACGATCCGGAACTCCTCGATCGCGTGGCGGGCAAGCCGCCGGCTGGTCTCCGGGTCGTAGCGGACACCCGGGAAGTACAGTCGGTGGCGTCCGAGGACCACGTTCTCCGCCACGCTCATCCGCGGCAGGATCCCGTCCCTCAGGCGGTCCTCGGGGATGCTCAACACGCCCGCCCGCACGCGGTCCAGGACCCCGTGCCGCAGCGCGGGCCGACCTTGGATGCGCAGCACGCCCGCCACCGGCCGCGCGGTGCCCGCGACCACCGCGGCCAGGGCCTGCTGGCCGTTCCCGCTGACCCCCGCCACGCCCACCAACTCTCCCTCGCGGACCACCAGGCTGCAGCCGTCGAGGACCGGGAACCCCCGCGGGTCCACCACCCGCACCGCTTCCAGCTCCAGGACCGGGCTGCCCGGGCGGGTGGCCTCCCGGGCCGGCGGCGGCGGAGGGGCGGTGCCCACCATCCACTCCACCAACCGTACGGGGTCCGCCTCCTGCCGATCCACCGTGACCACGCGGCGCCCTCGCCGCATCACGGTGACGCGGTCGCAGCTGCGGAGGACCTCGTGCAGCTTGTGGGTGATGAACACCACGGAGACGCCCGCCTCCACCAGCGTCCGGAGGGACGCGAACAGTGCGTCCACCTCCTGGGGGGTCAGCAGGGTAGTGGGCTCGTCCAGGATCAGCACGCGCGCCCCGCGGTACAGGGCTTTCAGGATCTCCACCTTCTGCTGGACGCCCACCGGGAGGTCGCGGACACGCCGGTCCAGGGGGACAGCGAGGCCGACCCGCTCCATGAGGGCCTCCACCTCCCGCCGCAGCCGGTCCGGCCGGAGCCAGGTGCTTCCCTCCCGGCCCAGGATCACGTTCTCCAGGGCGGTGAAGTGGCCCACCAGCTCGAAATGCTGGTGGACCATCCCGACGCCCAGCTGCACCGCGTCGCGGGGCTCCCGGATGCGGACGGGACGGCCACCGACCTCCAAATCCCCCGCGTCCGCCCGGTACAGCCCCGCCAGCACGTTCATCAGGGTGGTCTTGCCAGCGCCGTTCTCCCCCAGCAGGCCGTGGATCTCACCCGCCGCGAGTTCGAAGTCCGCGCCATCCAGAGCCACCACGGGCCCGAAGCGCTTGTACACGCCCCGCAGCCGGACCACGGGCGGGCTCATGGGGAAACCAGCTCCGCCAGAGCGCGGAGGGCCTCCTGGAAGGGTGCCACGGGCGGCCGCACCAGGCCGGCGCCGATCTGCCCCACGCCCGGCTCGCGGTGGGCGATGCCCGTGTTGACCCGGGGCGTGATCCCGGTCCGCACCACCTTCCGGACGTCGATGGCCGTAGGAGTCCCCCGGAAGTCCAGCTGGGGGATGGCGAAGGCGGGGTTCTCCGTCAAGGTGATCTCGTACATCTCCAGGGTGGCGGCGAGGGCGTCCTGCGGGGTTCCCCCCACGAACTTCACGATGGCGGGTGCCGCGGCCATAGCAAAGGCACCGATCCCCGCCGTCTCCGTAATGGTGGAGTCGCCGATGTCGGGGTTGGCGTCCTCCTCCCGGAAGCCCGGGAAGTACAGCCCTTTCGGCACTGGGGCCGGGGCGGTGAACCATCGGTCCCCCAGGCCGGAGACCCGGATCCCGAACTCCGTGCCGTTCCGGGCCATACAGGTGACCACGCTGGACCCCGCGACACCGTGAGCGGCGTCCATGGTGGCCTTGCACGCCGCCATCACCGGGTTGAGGATGGCGAGGTCGTTCTCCGCCAGGTAGCGAAGCGCACCCGTCAGCTCGTCTCGGGCAAGGCCGCAGTCCGCCAGGGAAGGAGCCAGCTGGCGGGCGAAGAGGCTGGAGCCTGCCACGTTCCGGTTGTGCCCTTCGTCCCCCATGGTGAGCTGCCGGGCGATGGTGGCCTTCAGGTCCAGCCCGCCCATGCGCTCGAGCGCCCGTCCGACCGCGGG
>JBKBVM010000137.1:0-4685 GCA_046289555.1 bacterium | reverse complement strand
GCTCCGGGTCGTTGGCCAACGCCCGTGCGATGAACACCCGCTGCTGCTGTCCCACGGAAAGCCGGCCCACCAGCCGGTCCCGCAGCTCCCACAACCCCGTGGTGCGGAGAGCGGCCTCCGCCGCGGCCCGGTCGTGCGGACGGAACCGCCGGCCGGCTCCCACCCGACCGGCCCGCCCGCTCAGCACCACCTCCAGCACCGTGGCGGGGAACCGCGTCTCGAACGCCACCGCCTTCTGCGGCACGTAACCGACCCGGTGCCAGTCACGGAACCGCCGCAGCTCCTGGCCGAAGAGGCGCACGTGCCCGCAGGTGGGGCGGACCAGACCTAGCAGTACCCGTAACAGCGTGGTCTTCCCCGCCCCGTTGGGGCCGATGACCCCCAGGAAGTCGCCCCGGCGGATGCGCAGGTCCACCTGATCCAGCACGCGCTCCCCACCGAAGTCCACACACACGTGCTCCAGTTCGGCCACGACGTCTCCCGCCATCTCTCTCACGGTCCGCCCGCCACCTGCTCCCCGCGCTCCCCTCCCATCGCCTCACTACCAGCGAGTCCAGGGCATTTCGTCGCTGGGGCGTGCCAAACGGCCTCCTATAACGTAATCACCTGGTCCGGCGGATTTCCTGCCAGCGCCGCATCAAACTGCGGGAGGCAACCCGCCTGCACGCCCTCCACTAAGCCCTTGGCCCTCACGCTCCCGGTGCCGCACATGTCCAATGTCCCTTCCGCGTAGCCTCTGCGGACGAGGTACTGATCACACGCCATCAACACGATGCCGTCTCTTTTTGCAATTCTGGCCAGTCGCTCTCCTATTTCGTCCCCGAGCCGAAGATAGTAGACGTTGTCGTCCAAGAACATCATGCCCACCACGGTAGCGCCATGAATGCTTCTTTCCAGTTGCGGGAGGATCATAGTCGCCAACTTAAATGTACTCGCCATATTCGTCGCAAGAATGTAGGCGACCCTCACAGCGCACCTCGTCAACGGCAGCCCAAACCCTGGGCCAGGCTCTCGAGGTTTTGGTCCATGAGCGACAGGTACGTGGTCCCACCGCTCCGGGCTCCCTCAGTGACCCGCTCCACCGGATCCAGGGTGAGGACGGGCACGCCGAGCTCGTGCGCCAGGGCCCTTACGGCACGCTCTCCCCCGCCCGGTTCCGCGAACACCGCCCGGACTCCCTCCCGGCGCGCCAGGGCCACGAGCTCCCGGATCCGCCGTGGTGACGGCTCTGCCTCGGGGCTCAGGCCGGCGACGGATACGAGCCGCAGCCCGTACCGCCGGGCCAGGTAGCCGAAGGCGGCATGGGAGGTGAGCACCACCTTCGTCCGGCAGCGCGCCAGGGTCCGTTCGTAGCGAAGGTGCAGTTCGTCCAGGCGCCGCTTCAGCGCCGCGGCCCGCTCGCGGTACCCGGGCTCTCCGTCCGGGTCCGCCCGAGCCAGCCCCTCCGCCACGTTGTCCGCCATGCCCTTCGCCAGCACGGGATCCAGCCATGCGTGGGGGTCAAGCCGCTTGGCATCCTCCTTGGAGCGCTGCTCGGCTTCCGTGGGGTCGTGCCCGTGGTCGGCTTCCTCGCCTCGTGCCTCCACCAGCGGTAGGCCGCGGGTGGCCTCCACCCGCACCACCTCCGACGGCAGCTCGCCTGCCAGGGCCTCCACCCACGGTTCGAACCCGGCGCCGTTGTAGATGAACACCTTGGCCTCCCGCAGGCTGGCCACGTCGCCCGGTGTGGGCTCGTAGTCGTGCGGCTCCGCGCCCGCGGGCACTAGCTGCCTCACTTCCACCCGGGGACCGCCAACTTCCCGAGCGAACTCAGCCAGAGGGTAGAAGCTCGCGACCACCCTCACCTTCGAAGCGGCCGGTCGCTGAGGTACGCAGCCGGCCAGAAACAGCGCGGCTACCAAGGGCGCCCACCGCCTCACCGCATCACCTCCGTGCACTTCGAGCAGTAGCCCAGGAGCTCGAGCCGGTGCCCGGTCACCAGGAACCCACCCACCCTGGCACCGGCTTCCACGGGCACCGGACACCGGTCCCACCGACGCACCTCCCCGCATCCGAGGCACACCAGGTGGTGGTGGTGGGGCTGGTCCAGCTCGTAACGGGCCACGCCGCCTTCCTCCCACCGCTGAACCCAGCCTTCCCGGGCCAGGAGGTCCAGGGTGCGGTACACGGTCACCAGCCCCAGCTTGGGGTACACCTGCTTGGCCAGTCGGTACACGGTGCGCACGTCTGCGGCGCAGCCGGCCCGGGAAACGCCTTCCAGCACCGCGCGACGCGCCGCGGTGACCCGAAGGCCGCGCCTCCTCCACGCCTGCAGCACGGGCTCCTTATCGAAACTCATTTTCAACTGTACTGTACACGGGGAGTCCGGCCCGGGTCAAGCCGAGCCGGCCTCAACCCGTCCGGCAGTCAGCGGGCCAGCCTGTCGGAAGGGTCGGGGCGGTCAGGTAGACGGCGCGCAAGCCACGTTCGTGCCCGCTCCAGCACCGCGTCGCGGTTTGCCGGGGTCAGCACCAGCTCCGTCACACGGGGCTGGCGGCGGAACCTGTCGGCCCAGGGGTGTAGACCCGCCAGAATGGTGGCCACGACAGGCGCGGGACCTGAAGCCACCTCCTCCAGGGCCTCTCGGAAGGCTATGCTGAGCAGCTCCATCTTGCCGACCTCGTCCACGAGGACCGCCCGGCCCGCCACCGCACTCTCCCGCATCGCAGGGATCCCCACCTCGTCTAGGACCTCCAAGAGGACGCCGTAACGGCCCACCCGGTACTTTGCGGGGAAATCCACGTGAGCGAACACCGCACGCTGCCCGCTAAGCGTGACCAGCACGAACCCTACCCGGTGGCCGCCCTCGCGCAGCTCCTCCGTGTAGAACCCGCCCACGCGGCCGGCAAACGCCTGCGCTAGCCGCTTCAAAAGGGTGGTCTTCCCCACCCCCGGCCGACCGGAGACCAACAGGACCTCTGCCAACTCCCAGGCTTCCGGTGGCGTCCTGCTACGCGCGGGCCGCCGCGGGCTCCCCGTGACCCGGTTCCGCAGCTACCGCGCGCCCCACGCGGACACCCACCCAGAACACTTCGCCGTCCGCGAAGGGCAGTGCCTTCCTCCAGACCACGGCACCCGACAGGACCGTCCCCTCTCCCCTCTCCAGCACCACGACTTCCGAGCCTTCCGCCGGCCCCGCCGGGACCAACAGCCGTGCTCCGGCCTCGGAGACGTCTTCCATCAGGCCCCACACCGCCGCGCCCTGCCACGTCACCCGCACGGGCGCCGGAGCAACCCGGCGGGGGCCGGTTCGCCGTCGGTTCTCTGGGCTGCCCAGTGAGTCCAGGGGTCTGGCCGCTCGTTCCAGGAGCCTGCGCTGCGCCCCGAACAGGACCAAGCTCAAGAAGGTGTCCGAGGCCTCCGGCGAAGGCGCAACCAGGCGCACGCCGACTTCCACCTTCGAGCCTCGGGTCCGCACCGCCACCGCCCGGCCTTCCAGGGCCAGCTCCGCGTGCGGCCAGCCGGCTGGCAAGGACAGGTAGACGGTGGTCCCCGGCGAAGGTGCGCGCTCGTGACCGGAAAGCTCCAGGCCCGCGCCCTCCTCGTGCACGTCCCGCAGCAGGCCCACCGCTTCGCGGTCGCCGTCCCACCGCACGCGAACCGGCAGGTAGGCCCGCAGGCGCTGCAGCGCCCTGCGGTCTCGCTTGCGGTACGCGACCGCGACGGCCCAGGCCGCAAGGTAGCTGTGCCACGCGGCCCACACCGCGTTGACGGCGTAGGCAGCTGCTAGGTCCCCGGCCGCGGGCACTCGGGCGACGCAGCCCGCACAGGCCAGCGCGTTCGCCACGAGCACGCCCAGCTGCGGCAGGACCGCGGCAAGGGGAGGGCCTCCCGTGTCCGACCCCTTGGGGGTGACGTGGAAGGAGGCCCGGCCCGTGAACAGGTTGAGGGTCGCCCGTACGTAGGTAGCGAACCGGGCCATGTTGTAGTGCTCGGTCAGCAACACCAGCCCGTAGCCGCGGCTGGCCAGCTTGAAGGCCAGGTTACTGAGGGCGTGGTAGGAGACGAACGCCACGAGGAAGACCCAGTCCACGGCCCGCACGGGCAGCTGTCCGGTGGCGAAGAAGACCGGCGGCGCCAGGTACAGCACCGCCTTCTGCCACCCCTCGAACCAGGTCGTCATGGAAGCCAGGTACGTCAGGCGCTGTGCGAGGGAGAGTCCTGGCCGCCAAAGGGGGTTATCCAGCCGCAGCACCTGCATGGCCCCGCGGCCCCACCGCAGGCGCTGGGTCCGGTACGGCGCCACCGTGGACGGTGCCAGGCCGTAGGCGAGGGCCTCCGAGTGGTAGACGGACTTCCAGCCGCGGCCGTGCATGCGGATGGAGGTGTGCAGGTCCTCCGTGACCGTCTCCGTGGCGAACCCGCCCACGTCGTCCAGGGCGGCCCGCCGCAGTACCGCGGGCGACCCGCAGTAGAACGCCGCGTTCCAGTGGTTCTTGCCCGGCTGGATCACCCGGAAGAACAGCGCCTGCTCGTGCCAGGCGCGGCCGGTCTCCGGCTCCACCCAGTGCTGGTAGCTCTCCAGGTTGTAGAAGTCCTGGGGCGTCTGCACGAACGCCACCCGCGGGTCGCGGAAGTAGCCCAGCACGCGGTCCAGGAACTCCGGCATGGGCACGTGATCCGCGTCCAGCACCGCCACGAACTCT
>JBKBVM010000136.1:0-4689 GCA_046289555.1 bacterium | reverse complement strand
GGGACGAGCTGGAGATCGACCCGCAGACGGGAGAGATCCGCAACCTCACCCGGGGGGAGTTGTACCGGGCGAAGCCCATCCCGCCCTTCATGCAGGAGCTCACGCAGCTGGGCGGCATCATCCCGTACGTGCGGCGCAGGCTGGGACGGGAGGCCTCCTGATGCGGGTAGAGGTGTACGACACCACCCTGCGGGACGGGACGCAGGGCGCGGACGTGGAGTTCTCCCTGGAGGACAAGCTGCGGTGTGCCCGCGCCCTGGACGAGGTGGGAGTGGACTTCGTGGAGGGCGGCTGGCCGGGCAGCAACCCGCGGGACCTGGAGTTCTTCCGTCGGGCCGCGCGCGTCAGCTGGCGGCACACCCGGATCGTGGCCTTCGGAAGCACCCGCCGGGCGGGGGCGGCCGCGCACCTGGACGCCAACCTCCTCGCGCTCCTGGACGCCCAGACCGAGTGGGTGGCGCTGGTCGGGAAGAGCTGGGACCTGCACGTGCGGGTGGCCCTCCGGACGTCCCTGGAGGAGAACCTCCGGATGGTGGCGGACTCCGTGCGGTTCCTGAAGGGGCAGGGCCGGAAGGTGATCTACGACGCGGAGCACTTCTTCGACGGCTTCCGGGCCAACCCCGACTACGCCCTGCAGACCCTGCGGGCTGCAGAGGAAGCCGGGGCGGACCGGATCGTGCTCTGCGACACCAACGGGGGCAGCCTGCCGCACCAGATCGGCCCCGTGGTGCGGCGGGTGCGGGACACCGTCACGGTTCCCCTCGGCGTCCACACCCACAACGACGCGGGCTGCGCGGTGGCGAACGCCGTGGAGGCGGTCCGAGCCGGCTGCATGCACGTGCAGGGGACGGTGAACGGCTACGGGGAGCGGTGCGGGAACGCGGACCTGTGCGTGCTGGTGCCCAACCTGGTGCTCAAGCTCGGGTACGAATGCCTGATCCCGGGAGCGTTGGGACGGCTCAGCCACCTGAGCCACTTCGTGGCGGAGCTGGCGAACCGTCCCCCTGACGACCACCAGCCGTACGTGGGCCGCAACGCCTTCGCCCACAAGGGCGGGATCCACGTGGCGGCGGTCCGCCAGGACCCGGCTACCTACGAGCACGTGGACCCTTCCACGGTAGGCAACCGCAGGCGCTTCGTGGTCTCCGACCTGTCGGGCCGGTCCAACATCCTCAGCAAGGCGGAGGAGCTGGGCCTTTCCCTGGACCCCGCCAGCCCGTCCACCCAGCAGATCCTCGAGCGGGTGAAGTGGCTGGAGTACACGGGCTACCAGTTCGAGGGCGCGGACGCCTCCTTCGAGCTGCTGGCGCGGCGCCTGTTGGGGGAGTGGGATGACGGCTTCGAGGCCGGACCGTTCCTCGTCGTGGTGCACCGCACGGAGGACCGCACGTGGGCGGAGGCCACCGTCCGGGTCCGGGTGGACGGCACGGAGGAGCACACCGCGGCGGAAGGCAACGGTCCGGTGCACGCCCTGGACCGGGCCCTCCGCAAGGCCCTGGAACGTTTCTACCCTGAGCTGCGCAGCATCCGGCTGGTGGACTACAAGGTGCGGGTGCTGAACGCGGAGGCGGCCACCGCGGCGCGGGTGCGGGTGTTGATCCAGACCACGGACGGCCAGGACCAGTGGGAGACGGTGGGCGTGTCGGAGAACGTGGTGGAGGCCAGCTGGCTGGCGCTGGTGGACAGCCTGAGCTATGCCCTGTGGCGGTCCCGCGGCCGGCGTCTGCGGGCCGCGGTGACCGGCGCGGACGGCGGGTAGGACGGAGGGAGACGCGATGGAGGAGGCCCGCAGGCAGGAGCTGGAGGCGGAGCTGGACCGGCTGTTGCAGGCACCCACCCCAGAGCCGGAGGAGGAACGCTGGACCATCGCCTGCATCCAGCAGATGTACTGAACGGTGGACGCGCGCATCCTCCTCCTGCCCGGCGACGGGATCGGCCCGGAGGTGGTGGAGCAGGCGGTCCGGGTGCTGGATGCGGTGGCCCAGCGCTACGGACACCGCTTCGCCTACCGGACCGAGGCCATCGGTGGCGGCGCCCTCGACCGGTACGGTGACCCGCTTCCGCCTGCGACCCGGGAGGCCCTGCGGGAGTGCGACGCCGTCCTGCTGGGGGCGGTGGGAGGCCCCCGCTGGGACCACGGGCCGGTCCGCCCGGAATCCGGGCTGCTGGCGCTGCGCTACGAGCTGGGGGTGTACGCGAACCTGAGGCCCGCCGCCCTGCTGGAAGGTCTCGAGGCCGCCTCCCCCCTGCGCCCCGAGGTGGTGCGGGGGACCGACTTCCTCATCGTCCGCGAGCTCACGGGAGGCCTGTACTTCGGCCAGCCCAAACGCCGCGACACCCGGCAGGCGGTGGACACCATGGCGTACACCGCGGAGGAGGTGGAGCGGGTGGCCCGGGTGGCGTTCCGTGCGGCCCGGGCGCGGCGGCGGCGGGTGCACTCCGTGGACAAGGCCAACGTCCTGGAGACCTCGCGCCTGTGGCGCGAGGTGGTGAGCCGCGTGAGCGAGGAGTTTCCGGACGTGACGGTCGAGCACCTGTTGGTGGACACCTGCGCGATGCAGCTGGTGCGCCGGCCGACTGCCTTCGACGTGATCCTCACGGAGAACACCTTCGGGGACATCCTGAGCGACGAAGCCGCGGCGGTGGTGGGTTCCATCGGGATCCTCCCCTCCGCGAGCCTCGGGGACCACCCGCCGTTCCTGTACGAGCCGGTGCACGGGTCCGCACCGGACATCGCGGGCCGTGGGGTCGCGAACCCCCTGGGAGCGATTCTGAGCGCGGCCCTGATGCTCCGGTACTCCTTCGGGCTCGAGGAGGAAGCGCGCGCCGTGGAGGACGCGGTGCGGGAGGTGGTGCGGGAGGGCACGACCACCCCGGACCTAGGAGGCGGATGTGGGACCTCGGAGGTAGGGGGCGCGGTGGCCGAGCGCGTCCTCAGCAGGGAAACCTGAACTCCGCACCGAATCCCCGCGCGGGGCACTAGGCTGCGTCCCCAAACCCGCTGCCAGGAGGGAAGGATCATGCGTGACCAATCCGAACGGGTTACCCGACGTCGTTTCCTGAAGGACAGTGCCCGGGCGGCCTCTGCCCTGGCGCTGTCCGCCTGGGGCCTGGAGGCGGGCCGCAAGGCCTCGGAGGCTCAGGAGCTCACGTTCCCCGTGGAGCGGGGCGCCAGCCTCCGGGTCCTGCGGTGGTCCCAGTTCGTGACCACCGACCGGCCCCTCTTCGAGGAGAACGCGGCACGGTTCACCCAGCGCACCGGGGTTCCCGTGCGGGTGGAGTACGAGACGTGGACGGACGTGCAGCCGAAGGCGGCGGCCGCTGCCAACGTGGGCAGCGGTCCGGACATCGTGATCGGGTTCTTCGACGAGCCCCACCTGTGGGCGGACAAGCTGGTTCCGGTGACGGACCTGGCCCAGTACCTGGGCCGCAAGTACGGCGGCTGGTTCGACGTCTGCCCGCAGTACGGCTACAGTCCGCAGCGCAACGCGTGGATCGCCATCCCCATCGGCGCACCGGGCGTGGCCCTGAACTACCGGATCTCGTGGGTCCGGGAGGCGGGCTTCGACCCCGACCCCGCCCGGTTCCCCAAGACCACGGACGAGTTCCTGCGCCTGTGCCGCGCCCTGAAGGCCCGCGGGCACCCGACGGGGTTCGCCTTGGGCAAGGCAGTCGGCGACGGCAACACCTGGGTGCACTGGTGCCTGTGGGCCTTCGGGGGACGGGCGGTGGCGCCCGACAACCGGACCATCACCATCAACTCCCCGGAGACCGCCAACGCCCTGGAATACGCCCGGGCCCTGTACGAGACCATGATCCCCGGCGTGGCGGGCTGGCTGGACCCGCACAACAACCGGGCCTTCCTGGCTGGCGAGGTCTCCCTCACGAACAACGGCATCAGCATCTACTTCGCCGCGAAGAACGACTTCCCGGAGATCGCCCGGGACATGAACCACGCCTTCTTCCCGGTGGGCCCCGTCGGCCGGCCCACAGAGCTCCACCTCTTCAGCCAGGCGTACATCTTCAGCTACACCCGCTACCCGAACGCGGCCAAGGAGTTCCTCCGGTGGATCATGGAGGATACCCAGTACGGCCGGTGGATCAACGGGATGCTGGGGTACGTCTCCCACCCCTTGAAGGCCTACGCGAACCTGGCGGTGTGGCGGGCGGACCCGAAGCATCTGCCGTTCCGGGACGCGGTGGCCCGCATGCTGCCGCACTCGTACGCGGGGCGGCCGGGGCCGGAGGCCGCCCGGGCCCTGGCCGAGTTCGTGATCGTGGACATGTTTGCGGACGCCTGCACCGGCCGCCGCAGCGTGCGGGACGCCATCCGCGCTGCGGAAGATCGGCTGCGGCGCATCTACCGCAGCTAGGATGGACCGGCTGGAGGCCAGCCTCCCGCGGGCGGCCGCGCGGCGCGCCGCGGTGGGCAGCCTCCTGGAGAGCCGGGAGGCCCTGGGATGGGCCATGGTCGCCCCCGCTCTGGCGTTGCTGGGCGCCTTCCTGGCCTACCCCTTCCTGCTGGGCGTCTGGCTCAGCTTCACCGACAGCCGCATCGCTAACCCGGGCCGGTTCGTGGGACTGGAGAACTTCCGCTATCTGGCCGGGGACGCGGTATTCCGCCTCACGGTGCTGAACACTTTGCTGTACGCGGGCGTGGCGGTGGTGCTGAAGTTCGTGCTGGGCTTC
>JBKBVM010000135.1:0-4782 GCA_046289555.1 bacterium | reverse complement strand
CGCCCACCGGGTCGCCCGGACGAACTCTGCCACCACGCGGTCCATGTCCTCCCGGGTCATCTCGCGCGGAATCTGGTTTCCTGGCCCCCAGGGGATCGGGGAAGGCCCCATCACGGGCCAGTTGCCCTCCGGCAGGGGCTCGTGGTAGCCCTCCCAGCCCACCCGGGTGGAGCCCTTGGGCCCCGAGTGGCCGATCTGGATCCCGATCCTGGCGTCGGTGTGCTGGTGCACGAACTGCACGATCCGCCGCCACGCCTCCACGTGCTCCGGCTTGTACAGGCCCGCGCAGCCCGGGCTGATGCGCCCTTCGCGGGACACGCAGGTCATCTCCGTGAACACCAGGGCCGCGCCCCCGAGGGCCCGGGCACCCAGGTGCACCAGGTGGAAGTCCCCCACCGTGCCGTCCTCCGCGGAGTACATCGCCATGGGCGAGACCACCACCCGGTTCTTCAGCCGGACCCCGCGGAGCTGGAAGGGCGTGAACATGGGAGGGACGGGCCGGTCCCCCAGGCCGCACTGCCGGGCGAACCACCGCTCGAAGGACTCCACATACTGGGGATCCCTCCGCCGCAGCTCCTCGTGGAACAGCCGTTGGGACCGGGTCAGGAGGGTGTACGCGAACTGCTCCGGCTCCAGGTGCACGTAGCGGCGCACGTTCTCGAACCACTCCGCGGAGTTGCGGCCCGCGTTGCGCAGGCGCAGCAGCTCCGTCTGGCGCTCCGCCTCGTAGCGCTTCACGGCGGCCTGCAGGGACTCCGGGTCCTGCCAGCCGTGCTGGGCCAGGGCCTTGGCCAGCCCGATGGCGTCCTCCATGGCCAGCCGCGTCCCGGAACCCACGGAGAAGTGGACGGTGTGGGCCGCGTCGCCCAGCAGCACCAGGGGGACGCGTCGGCCGTCCACCTCCAGGACGTGGACCCAGCGACGGCACTGCAGCCAGGGGAAGCGCAGCCAGTGGGCCGAGCCCCGCAGGTGCGCGGCGTTGGACATCAGCCGGTGCCCCTGCAGGAGCCAGCCGAATAGCTCCTCGCAGAAGGCGATGGACTCGTCCTTGTCCATGCGGTCCAGGCCCGCCGCGCGCCACACCTCTTCAGGGGTCTCCACGATGAAGGTGCTGGTCCCGCCGTCGAAGGGGTACGCGTGCACGGTGAACCAGCCCCACGGGGTCTCCTGGAAGGCGAAGGTGAAGGCGTCGAAGGGGCGGCGGGTCCCCAGCCACACGTAGCGGCACCGGCCCCACTCCACCTCCGCCCCGAACGCGTCCCCGTAGCGGCTGCGGGTCCGGCTGTTCACCCCGTCCGCGGCCACGACCAGGTCGGCGTCCCGGGCGAGATGGTCCACTGACTCCACCTCGTATTGGAACACCAGCTCCGCGCCCAGGGACCGGGCGCGGTCCTGCAGGATGCGAAGGAGGGTCGTCCGCGCAATGCCTGCAAACCCGTGGCCCCCGGAACGCACCACCCGTCCACGGAAGTGAATCTCGATGTCGTCCCAGTGGTAGAAGGCCCGCTGGATCTGGTCGTAGCTTTCGCGGTCCGCGACCTGCAGGCTGCCGAGGGTGCTGTCCGAGAGGACCACGCCCCACCCGAAGGTGTCGTCGGGCCGGTTGCGTTCGTAGACCACCACCTCACAGCGGGGGTCCAGCTTCCGCAGGAGGATGGCCGCGTACAGCCCCCCAGGACCACCGCCGACACACACCACCCGCATGCCCCGGCGACCTCCCGTTCGCTCCTGCTGTGGCCTCGCAACTACTATAAAGCTCAAATTTTGACCGGTCAACTATCCGCGGGCTCATCCGCAGGCGGCGACGCCGGCTCCTCCTACCGGCGGGCGCGCCGGAGGAGGTCGGTCAAGGCTTCGAAGGCCGCCTGAACCTCTTGCGGGTGGGTGTAGAAGTGCGCGGACATGCGGATACCGGCTCCGGGCCGGTAGTCCACCAGGATCCCCCGGGCCACCAGCTCCCGGGCGGCCTCCTCCGCGCCCGGAAAGTCCACCACCACCATGCCCGTCCTGCGTTCCGGGTTTCGGGGACTCCGGACTTCCAGCCCCAGGGAGTCCGCGGTGTCCACCATCTGCTGGCCGAGGGCCTGAGACCACTCCCGGATCGCCCGCACGCCCACTTCCAGGACGACCTCCAGCCCGGCCCGAGCCGCGAACAGGGCCGCCATCCCCGGGGTGCCGGTGGCAAACCTCATGGCGCCCGTAGCGTAGCTCAGCTCCAGGTCGAAGGCGAACGGCGCGCGGTGTCCGAACCAGCCCGCCAGCGCGGGCTCCAGCCGGTCTGCCTGCTCAGGGGCCACGTACATCCAGGCAGCCCCCGGGCCCCCGCACAGCCACTTGTGCGACCCTCCCAAAACCACGTCCACAGGCCAGTCCCCGACGTCGAAGGGAACGCAGCCGGCCGTCTGGTACGCGTCCACCACCACCCACGCCCCGCGTCGACGGGCCAGCTCGCCGATAGCCACCACGTCCTGCAGGAAACCGGAACGGAAAATCCCGTGGTCCACCAGGACGGCCAGAGTCTGGGTGTCCACCGCCTGCTCCCAGGCTTCCACGGGGACCGTGGCGCCGTCGGGGCTTCGGATCAGCTCCAGCTGCACCCCCAAAGCCTCGTAGGCGCGGACCGTGTACAGAAGGGACGGGAAGTTCAGGTCCGTGGCAACGACCTTGCGCCTTCTCCCGGGCCGGACCAGGGCCGACAGCAAGGCCCCGAACAAGGTGGTGACGTTCTGGTGCATCACCACGCTGCCCGGGGGAGCCCCGATGAGCTGCGCGATCCGGTCCGCGTGCTCCCGGAGGTACGGCTCCCACCTCTCCCACGCGGCCACGCCCGCTTCGTCCCACGCGTCCAGGTAGCGCTGGACCCACGCGCGCGCGGAGCGCGGCATCGCCCCCATGGAGTGCGACACGAGGTACGTGGTGCGCTCGAGGATCGGAAACTCCCGCCTCCACCGCAGGAGGGCGTCCTCCATCAGTCCCGCTCCACGAACGTCCGGGCCTCCCACAGCAGGGGGAAGCACCGCTTGGATAGCGTGTCCCGCAGGTAGCTCACGCCCGTGAAGTACTCCCGGGAGTCCTGGAAAGCCCTGTGCACGTCCTCCGCTCCCGTGCCGGGGCGGGCCCCGATCACCCGCTCCACCATCAGCAGGTGGCGGTACCGCCACAGGGCCAGCGTCTCGTCGTACTCCACCAGGGCCTCGCACAGCCGGTTCAGTTCTGACCCAGAGTCCCGGAGTACCCGGATGAGGGTCTCGAGGAGTCGGGGCTCCTCGTCAGCCGGCAGCCCCTGCCGCCGCAGCACCCCCACGAAAGCGTCCCACAGGCTGGGCTCCTGGAGGCGGCGCTGCAGCGCAGTCCAGTCTTCGGGGTCGGACTCGAAGTTCCGCAGGTACCGCGGGTCTTTGAGCCCCGACAGGAACTCCAGCTCGCGGAACTGGCGGCTCTGGAAGCCGCTGGCGGGCTTCAGCCGCGACCGGAACTCCAGGAAGTCCCACGGACGCATGGTCTCCAGGACGTCGAAGGCCGAGGTGGCGGTCCGCAGCACTGCCGTGGACCGGTGCAGTAGCCGGGCCGCTTCACCCAGCTGGTCTCGGTTCAGGCTCTCCCGTGCGGCCTCCAGCTCGAACAGCGCCAGCTTGAACCACAGCTCGAACACCTGGTGGACCACGATGAACTGCAGCTCGTCGTGGGCCTCGCTCAAACGGGCCTGCAGGGACAGCAGCTGCGGGACCCGCAGGTACCGTCCGTACGTCAGGGGCTGTACCGGTGCCTCCATGCCCTCACCTCCGCGTGCCGTGAATGGTGCTTTCGCCCCGATCCGCGTGCTCTCCTGCTCGCCCTCGCGGGGCCCGTCCCGCCACGGTGCCTGCTCCGCAGGCCGGGTCCCACCTGTTCCCGCTACCCGCGGACGAGTTGCCCACACCAGCCTCACCACTCCCTTCGCAGCGCCCGCAGCCCGGTCTGGGCCTTGCGTTACGGCGGACGCTTTACTACCCTGAAAGCCTAAGACAGCAACGCAGGTCGGAGACGATGGCCGGTGAGGAGCTGACCGCAGGTCTGACCGGGCCAGGGACGTGGGGCGGGTGGCTGGGCGTGCCGCCCTCGCTGGAGCCCCTCGCCCAACTGCACCTGCGGATCCACCGCCTGGATCGGGATCTCAACCCCACCGCGGTGTTCGAGGTCCGCACCCCGGAGGGCGAGCTCGCGGGGCGGGCGGTGGAGCGGTGCGACCACCGGTGGTTGCGGTGGCTCAAATACACCCGGCTGCGAGAGGTAACCTCCCTGGTCCTCCACGTGGAGGCTGCAGACGGCACCCCCGCGTTCACCCTCCAGCGGGAGTGGGACTGGCTGGACCGCAAACCCGTGCGCGCCCTCAGACCGTCCGGTGCCGGCCTGTTGACGTTCCAGCGCTTCCGCCACCGCCGGTTCGGGCTGCCCCTCTGGGGCACGCGCCTAGTGGCGCCGGACGGACGGGCCCTCGCCACCCTCCACACCCTGCAGCCGTGGGTGTTCCGCGACCTGCACTACCAGCTCCGCGACCCCCTGGACGTTCCCCTCGCGGACATCGTGTGGTCCGCCAGCGTCTGGTCGCGTCCCCGGAACGGCGAGGTCCGGGTCCACCGGCCGGAAGCCCTGCCTCCTTTCGGTTTCCTCGCTGCGGCCCTGGTCGTGGGCCTCTGGGTCGCCCGTCGGTAGCCACGGCCCTGTCCCCCCTGGGCTCTGTCCCCTGGGGACAGAGCCCAAAACGCCACCCCGCTGCGTTCATTCAGGAGGGCGGACGGAGAC
>JBKBVM010000134.1:0-4845 GCA_046289555.1 bacterium | reverse complement strand
ATTTTCTCAGGTTGGACTCCGGAGGGGAAACCGCCGACCTCGGCCGGGGTCCCCAGCCAGTCGGTGATTCGTCTATCAGGAGCAGCGGGCAGGTGGGACTGGCTGGGGTGGCACCGGCGGTTCAAATCCGCCCGCCCCGACCAGTGGGACACCGGGGTCCCCGCGAAGCGCGCCAGCGATTCGCGGGGCAGAAATCCGCCCGCCCCGACCAAGTAGCTGAAGGGAGTTCCCGCGGCGATTTTCTCAGGTTGGACTCCGGAGGGGAAACCGCCGACCTCGGCCGGGGTCCCCAGCCAGTCGGTGATTCGTCTATCGGGAGCAGCGGGCAGGTGGGACTGGCTGGGGTGGCACCGGCGGTTGACAGGGGTGCCTTGTGCCCCGACGATGGGAATGGAAGCGCACGGGGTGGTCGGCGGAAGCGTCGGCCTGAGAGAGACCCGTCGAACCTGATCCGGGTAATGCCGGCGGAGGGAATGCGCGGGACGTGTCCACACAGATCCCTCACACCAGCGCATCGCCCCTGAGCTGCCGCCGCGCGGGCTCTCTGTGGGAGTCCGGGCTCCAGCACCGGGTTCGGGTCGGCTTCGGGGCAACGCCATGGTGACCGCGGACGTGGCGGTGGTGGGCGGGGGCGTGATCGGCCTCGCGGTGGCGGAGGAGCTGGCCAGGGCCGGCCACAGGGTGGCGGTGCTGGAGCGGGACCGTGTCGGCGAGACGTGCGCCGCCGCCGCGGCGGCGGGCATGCTGGCACCGGCCGCGGAGGCGGACACCACCCCCGAGGTCACCACTCAGCTGGCGCTGCAGAGCCACCGCATGTACCCGGAGTGGGTGGCCCGCCTGGAGGCTAGCTCGGGTGTGCAGGTGGGCCTGGACCGCTCCGGCACCGTGGTGGTGGCGCTGGACGCGGACGACCTGCGGGAGCTGGTGCACCTGGAGCAGGCGCAGCGGCGGTTCGGGCTGCGGACGCAGAGGCTGTCGGCTGCTGAGGCTCGAGAGATGCAGCCCTCCCTGGGGCCGTGGGTGGTCGGCGGGCTGCTGTTGGCGGACGACTGGCAGGTAGATCCGCGGCGCCTGTTGCAGGCCCTGCGGCGCAGCGTGGAACTGGCGGGCGGTCGGGTCCTGGAGGGTGCAGAGGTGCAGGCCCTGCGCCGGCAGGACGGATCGTGGCGTGTGGGCGTACGGGGTGGGGAGGCTCTGGCCGCGCGCAGGGTGGTGGTGGCCGCGGGCGCGTGGACGCCGCTTTTGTTGCCCGCAGACGTGTGGCGTCCCCCGGTGCGGCCGGTGCGGGGCGTGGTCCTGCGGCTGGGCTCCGGGCTGGAGTCCAGCCGGGTGGTGCGGACTCCCCGGGTGTACGTGGTGCCCCGAAGGTGGGGCGAGACGGTGGTGGGGGCCACGGTGGAGGAGCGGGGCTGGGCCCGGGAGGCCCTGGCGGGCGGAGTGTACGAGCTGTTGCGGGAGAGCCGGCGCGCGCTGCCGTGCGTGGACGAGATGCCGCTGCAGGAGGTGGCGGTCGGATTCCGGCCTGCCATCCGAGACAACGTACCGGCCATCGGTGCGGTGGACGGGGAGGGAACCCTGTTCGTCGCCACCGGGCACTACCGGAAGGGGGTCGAGCTGGCACCCCTCACCGCGACGATGCTGAGGCAGCTGCTGGAGGGAGGCCGCCACCCGCTGGCCGACGCTGTGGATCCCCGACGGTTCGCGGTGGTGGGATGACTCCACGGACGGTGCAGGTCTGGCTGAACGGCCAAATGCGACAGGTTCCGGAGGACAGCACCCTGGCGGACCTTCTGGGCGAGCCGGTACCGGGAGTGGCGGCCGCGGTGAACGGCGAGGTGGTGCCCAGACAAAAGTGGCGGGTTCACCGGCTGCGGGAGGGCGACCGCGTGGAGTTCGTTCAGGCCGTCCAGGGAGGCTGACATGGACCGTGTGGAGGCGCTGTGGGAGGGCGACCGGTGGGAGCTGGCGGGGCGCACGTTCCACTCCCGCCTGATTCTGGGCACCGCCCGCTACCCGAGCCACCAGGTGCTGCTGGAGGCGCTGAAGGCCGCGGGCGTGGAGATGGTGACGGTGGCACTGCGCCGCGTCCACCCCGGGGCGGAGGGCGAGGATCTGTACGGGCTGCTGCGGTCCCACGGGTTTGAGGTCCTCCCCAACACCGCGGGCTGCTTCACCGCGAGGGAAGCGGTGATGGTGGCGGAGCTGGCCCGGGAGGCTCTGGAGACCAACTGGGTCAAGCTGGAGGTGATCGCGGACGAGGACACCCTCCTGCCCGAGCCCACGGAGCTGGTGGTGGCGGCTCGGGAGCTGGTGGCCCGGGGCTTCGTGGTCTTGCCCTACACCAACGACGACCCCGTGCTGGCGAAGAAGCTGGAGGACCTGGGCTGTGCCGCGGTCATGCCCCTGGGCGCGCCCATCGGCAGCGGTCTGGGGATCCGCAACCCCCACAACATCGCCCTCATCGTGGCCCGCGCGAGGGTGCCGGTGATCGTGGACGCGGGGGTAGGGACCGCTTCCGACGTGACCATCGCCATGGAGCTGGGCTGCCACGCGGTGCTCCTGAACACCGCGGTAGCGCGTGCCCACGACCCCGTGACCATGGCGCGCGCCATGCGGCACGCGGCCATCGCGGGCCGCGCCGCCTACCTGGCGGGCCGCATGCCCAAGCGCTTCTGGGCGGAGCCCTCCTCGCCGATGCAGGGGCGGGTGGAGGTGCCCGCGTGGCCGTAGCCCGTGGCGCGGGGCCGGAGGGAGGAAGTCTAGACGAGGTCCACCTTCCCCGTCTGGTGGTGGTGGCAGACGTGGACGCCGCGGGAGGAGAGCCGGCGTGGACGGAGGTGCTGCGCCGGCTCGCGCAGGTTCCCGCGGGCCTGCCCGCGGCGGTGCAGGTGAGGGCCAAGGGCCGCTCCGTTCACGCGCTCCGGGAGCTCGCGGCCCGCGCGAGGGAGGTGCTGGCGGGCCGGCTGCCTGTGGTCCTGAACGGTCCTGCGGCCGTGGCGCAAGAACTGCGGCTAGCGGGCGTGCACTGGCCGGAGGCGGAGATCCCCCGGGCCGTCCCGCCAGAAGCCCGGGGGCTCCTGCGGTCCGCCAGCGTGCACGGCGAGGCGGCCGCGCGGCAGGCGGAGCGGGTGGCGCACTACCTGGTGTTCGGCCCGGTGTTCCCTCCGGGGTCCAAGGAGGCGCCTGCGGTGGAGCTGGAGGCCCTGCGGCGGCTGTGTGCTCTAAGCCGCCGCCCCGTGTTGGCGGTCGGTGGGATCACCGCGGAGCGGGTGGCCGCCTGCCTGGCGGCCGGGGCCGCGGGGGTGGCGGTGGTGTCGGCGGTGGTGCGCGCCCCGGACCCCGCCTCGGCCGTGGCGCGTCTGGTGGACGCGCTCCAGGGACGCTAGACGGGGAGGTCGGCAGGGGTCCGGTGGCGTGGCGGGGAACACCATGGCGATGGACCCGCGGGAGGCCCTGTGGAGCCTTCACCTCCTGGACGCAGCCATCGCGGAGCGGCAGGCGGCCGCGGACGCGCTGGCTGACGACGGCGGGACCGCGGCGCGCCTGGCGGAGCTGCGGGAGCGGCTGGAGTCCCTGCGGTCGCGGGCCCGGCAGGTCCGGTCCGCCCTGCGGGCCGCGGAGCTGCAGCTGGAGTCCCTGCGGGAGAAGCGACAGCGCCTGGAGCGAGAGCTCTACAGCGGCCGGCTGAACCCCAGAGAGCTGGTGAACCTGCAGCGGGAACTGGACAGTCTGGCCCGCCAGCACGCGGAGCTGGAGACGTGGATCCTCGAACAGATGGAAGAGGCGGAGTCCGTGGAGCGCGAGCTCGAGGAGCTGGACGGGGAACTGCGGAACCTGGAGGCAGCGTACCGCGCCGCCGTGGAGGATCGCGCGGCGCGGTCCAGGGCCCTACAGGCCGAACTGGAGGCGTTGCGGCAGCGCAGGCACGCGCAGGCTTCCCTCATGGATCCGGAGCTGGTAGAGCGGTACGAGCACCTGCGCCAGCGGCTGCAGCCGCCCGTGGTGAGGCTGGTGGGTGAGGCGTGCGGCGGCTGCCACGTGAGCCTGGCCGCTGCGTTCCGCGAGCGGTTGAAATCCGGTGAGGACGGGCGGCCGCTGGCCTGCCCCGCGTGCGGGCGGCTGCTGGTGCCGTGAAGGTGGTGGTCCGCCCCGACGGTGCCTGCCGCGGCAACCCGGGTCCCGCGGCGGTCGGGGTGGTGGTGGAGGACAGCTCCGGTCGCGTGCTGCGGGAGGTGGCGGAGCCCATCGGACAAGCCACCAACAACGTGGCCGAGTACCGGGCGCTGCTGCGGGGCCTGGAGGAAGCCCACAAGCTGGGCGCCCGGGAGGTGGAGATCCGCACCGACAGCGAGCTGGTAGCCAGACAGCTCCTCGGCCGGTACCGGGTGCGGGATCCTGACCTGCAGGCCCTGTTCGGGCTGGTGCGCCGGTGGATGGGCGAGTTTGAACGCGTGACGGTCCGCTCCGTGCCCCGGTCCGAGAATTCCCGGGCCGACTGGCTGGCGCGCCGCGCCCTAGCAGGCTCGGCGGATCCAGCCGAGGCGGTGGTCCAGGCGGCGGTGCAGGGCAGGGTGGAAGAGGCGCTGGCGGAGCTGCGACGCCTGCCGCCCCGAGCCGTGCAGGCGGTGGCGGAGCGGCTGGTGGCCGAGCTGGCGGGCCGACCCCTTCCCAGACGTGGGAAAATGAATACGGGAGCGGGCCGGGCGGCCGCGCCGCCAGCAGGCGGTGAGGAAAGTCCGGGCTCCACAGGGCAGGGTGGTGGGTAACACCCACCCGGGGTGACCCGAGGGAAAGTGCCACAGAAACATACCGCCGGCCGGTCGGCCGGTAAGGGTGAAAAGGTGC
>JBKBVM010000133.1:0-4928 GCA_046289555.1 bacterium | reverse complement strand
GACCTCCTGCGGTGGCTGCGATGGGGCTCGCCACCCTGGACGGCCTGTCGGGCGGCCGGATGATCTTCGGCGTCGGTGCCGGTCATCCCGAGGTCTCTGGGCGGGCACACGGAGTGGCTTTCCGCGACGCGGTGACGGCAGTGCGGGAGTTCGTTGAGATTGTGCGTCGGGCGTTGCAGGGGGAGAGGGTTGATTTCGCGGGGCGCGTTTTCCAGGTCGGCGGTTTCGCGCTGGAATCGGCGCCCGCGCGCGCCGTCCCGGTTTACGTAGCCGCGCTGCGCAGCCGCATGCTCGGGCTGGCCGGGGAGATCGCCGACGGGGTACTGCTCAACTGGGCCACGCCTGCCCGGGTCCGCGTCGCGGTAGAAGCTGTACGCCGAGCGGCAGCAACGGCAGGTCGAGCGGGAAGGGTACAGGTGGCGTGCTTCGTCCGGGCGTGTGTCACGGAGCGCCCTGAGCCGGCCCGCGAAGTGCTGCGGCGTGTCATTGCAGCGTACGCGGGCTTGCGGGCCCACCGGGCGATGTGGTGCGAAGCAGGCTTCGCAGAAGAAATGGGCCGGGTGGAGGAGGTCGCCAGCGCGGGGATGGAGGCGGTTGTGGGGGCGGTCTCCGACCGCATGGTCGAAGCCCTCGGCCTCATCGGGGAACCGGCGGCCATCCACAGGGGATTACAGGGCTTCCGCGAGGCTGGTGTGGACCTCCCGATCGTCTACCCGTTCGCAGTGGGGCCAAGGGACCAGGCGTATTGGGATACCATCGAAGGTCTGGCGCCTCCGTCGCTCCGGGGCGCGGAGGGTGGTTGAGGCCGGTGCGGCTTCATGTCCCCAGCGGCGTTGCGGCGTGGTGCGGCAGAGGTTGCGGAAGCGCCGGACTGCAGTCCCCTCAGTTCACCACGTAGCCCTCCCGCCGGTCCCGTTCCATCAGCTCCGGGGGCCGGTCGGCAGGATCGCCATAGCCGCTCCCACCGGCGGAACGAACGATGATTATGTCGTCCGCACAGCGCAGCTCCACCAGTTGTCCGAGGCTGGCCACGGGCTGTACGTGCGCACCTCGCACTTCCGCGCCGGCTGGTCCGCCGGGCTGGCCCCCCAACAGACCCGGTTGGGGCGAGTCGCTGCCGTGGGGTAAGACGTTGACCAGCACCGGAAGCCCGTCGTCGTACAGCTTGCGCAGGACAACCTCCTGGCCCAGGCCCCCGCGATAGCGACCGGGCCCGCCGGAGCCGGGGATGAGCTCCTTGCGCTCCACGAGCAGGGGAGCGCGCTGCTCGAACAGCTCGACCTGCACGTTGCCGGCGGAGGTCGGGTACATCAGGGCGGCGTAGCCGTCTCCGTGGGCGCTACC
This sequence comes from bacterium, assembly GCA_046289555.1. Taxonomy (GTDB): domain Bacteria; phylum Sysuimicrobiota; class Sysuimicrobiia; order Sysuimicrobiales; family Sysuimicrobiaceae; genus Tepidifontimicrobium. The sequence continues at coordinate 3,584 of JBKBVM010000133.1, read as the reverse complement.
ACCCTGGCCGCCGCCGAACATGATGTGGTCGTTGAAGGTCTCGCCGCGCTCGTCCTGGCCGTAGGCCGCGCACGCGACGGGCAGCCCGGTGAAGGCCTGTACCCGGTCAGGCAAAATCTCTGCCAGCGCCCGGAAGATGGCCGGTCCGCAAAACCACCCGACCATGGTGCGCTGGCTGACGGCGGCAGGGTAGCGGCAGTTCAGGATGCTGCCCTCCGGGGCCCGCACCTGCAGCGGGCGGAAGCACCCGGCGTTGCTGGGGATCTCAGGAGTCAGAATGGACTTGAGCGCGTAGACTGTGTGGGCGGCCGTATAGGTAAGGGTGCAGTTGACTCCGCCTTCCGGAAGCTGCGGCGGTACGTCGTCCCACTCTACGGTGATCTCGTCCCCTTCCACGATGACGGCACAGCTCAGGCACAGCCGCTCGCCCCGCAGGGTGAAGGCGGATGAGCCGCGGTAGACGCCATCGGGAACGGCCCGGATGGCCCGCCGCATCGCCTCCTCTGCGCGGCGCTGCACTTCGACTGCCAGCGGCTCCAGGGAGCGGAGACCGTAGTCCTCCATTAACGCCAACAGGCGCTGCGCTCCCACGCGGTTCGCGCTCACTAGGGCCTGGATGTCGCCGAAGACCATCTCCGGACGACGCACGTTCTGGCGGATGATCGCGGCGAGGTCCTCGTTGAGGCGGCCGCCGCGGTAAAGCCGCAGCGGAGGGATCTGCAGACCTTCCTCATAAATCTCACGGGCGTGAGCCGAATCCTTGGTGCCCCCGATGTCGGAGCAGTGACCGATGGAGCCCATGATCGCCACCAGCTCGCCTTCTCGGAAAACCGGCGTTACCACCGCCAGGTCGAAGAGGTGCCCGGCACAGATCCAGGGGTCATTGGTGATGAGGACGTCTCCGTCCTCGAGCGTGTGCACCGGGAACACGTCAAGGAGGTGGCGCACGGCTAGGGGCAGGGTGAGATTGAACACGGGCATCGAGCGGGGCGAGTGGGCGAGGGAGTTGGCTCTGCCATCCAGCACTTCACAGCCGAAGTCCTGGGCCTCGCCGATGATGGTGGAAAAGGCGGTGCGCCGGACAGTCACCCAGCATTCCTCGGCCACATTGATCAGGCGGCTCCACAGGATTTCCAGGGTCACCGGGTCGAAGCCGGTGGCGATACTCACGCGCTTCCCCCTTTCCGTTCGCGAGCGGCGTCGTCCGAGGCCACGGACGCGGCGGCGCCCAGCGGGCCTGCGCCCGCGTCTCCCACGGGTGCGTCGATCGCCGGCTCGATGACCAGGTTGTAATGTGGGTCGACGGTCAGCAGGTCACCACTCCATAGCAACGTGGTGGCCTCCGCCTCCTCGATGACAGCAGGGCCGGTAATGGTGCTGCCCGGAGCCAGCTCGTAACGGTCGTAGACCGGGACTTCGGCGAACCGTCCCTCCCCCCCCGGAGCATCGGCGTCCGGAGGCAGGTAGATTGGCCGCCGGCCTTTGCACGTGGCCGCCGCGCGTTTGCGGGCGCGCACGGCTGCGGCCAGGTCCAGTTCCGGAGCGGGGCCCACGACCAGCACCCGCCAGTTCAACGCCTGGACGGGGTAGCCCTGGAGCGCCATCCCGTACTGGCGAGCGTAGGCGTCATCAAAGGCCACGCGCAGGCACTCGGCGGCGTCCGAGGGCAACGGGTTAGGCACCGGGATCTCCAGGTCGTGGAACTGTCCCAGGTAGCGTATCCCCGCCCTCCGCTCGACGTGCACACTTCCTTCGCGTGGCCAGGCGGCGAGGACCAGCGTTCGCCCTTCCGCTTCCATCTCTCGCAGCGCCTGTTCCACTGCGGGCCAGTCGAGGCGGTGCAGTTCCCCCGCCAGCGAGCGTCCGAGCTCGAACCCCACCGGTGCGGCCAACAAGCCTACCGCAGAGGCCACCCCGGAAGCCGGCGGGACAAGCACCTGGCGCATGCCCAGCAGCCGCGCGACGCGGACCGCCACAGCAGGGCCGGCGCCGCCCAACGCCACCAGGGCAAAGCGGCGGGGATCCTGGCCGCGCTCGATCAGGTAGAGGCGCGCTGCCTGCGCCATCGACTCGCAGACCACGGCGAAGATCCCCCAGGCCGCTCTCACGAGGCCGAGGCCGAGCGAGCGGCCCACGCGTTCGACCGCCACCCGCGCTGCAGCCGGGTTGAGCGGCATCGTACCGCCGAGGAAAGCTCCCGGGTCGAAGTAGCCGAGAACCACGCATGCGTCCGTTACGGTGGCGTCCGTACCGCCCCGCCCGTAGCAGGCGGGTCCGGGATCCGCGCCGGCGCTGTGGGGCCCTACTCGCAACAAGCCCATCGTGTCGGCCCGCGCGATCGAGCCTCCGCCGGCGCCGATCTCTATCATGTCCACCACCGGCGTCCTCACGGTCAGCCCTGAGCCTGGAGTGAAGCGGTGGACGCGCGCGACCTCCATCTGCGTCGTGACGTGCGGGCGCCCGTCCCACACCAGGCAGACCTTGGCTGTGGTGCCACCCATGTCGAGCCCGACCAAGTCGCGCCGCCCGGCCCGACCACCAATGTGTCCCACTGCGAGGGCTCCAGCCGCGGGCCCGGATTCCAGGAGGCGGATGGGCAAGCGCCTGGCGGTCTCGGGGGTGGCCAGCGTGCCGTTGGAGAGCATCATCAGGAGGCGGCCCCGGAAGCCCTCCGCAGCGAGCGCTTCCTCCAGGTGACGCAGGTAACGGTCGACGAGCGGTTGGACGTAGGCGTTGCAGACAGTAGTGGAGGTACGCTCGAACTCTCCGATTTCCGGACAGACCTCGCTGCTCAGCGACAGGGAAAGCCCGGGGGCCTCCTCGCGAACCACAGCTGCCGCAAGTCGCTCGTGGGCGGGATTGCGGTAGGCGTGGAGGAAGACGATGGCCAGTGACTCCACGCCCTCGGCGACCAGCGCCCGGACGGCCCTCCGGACTGCCTCGACGTCGAGGGGTACGCGAACCGTCCCATCTCGGGTCATGCGCTCGGGGATCCCGATCCGCCAGCGGCGTGGTACCAGGGGCTCGGGGTAGCGGAGGAAGAGGTCGTAGATGTCGTACCGCTGCTCCTTGCCCATCTCCAGAATGTCCCGGAACCCCTCTGTGGTAAGGAGCGCGGTCCGGGCGCCCTTGCGCTCGATAATCGCGTTGGTGACCAGCGTGGTGGCGTGGATTAGGGTAGTGATGTCCTCCATCCTCCCACCGACGCGCGCGCACAGCGCCCTGAGCCCCTGCAGGGCCCCCTCCGCAGGTGCCCTGGGAGTGGTCAGCACCTTATGCCAGTGCAGCGCGCCGGTCCCCTCGTCAAGCAGCGCGAGGTCGGTAAAGGTCCCTCCGATGTCCACGCCTACCCGGTAGCCCATGCGTCACCTCTTTCCTTGCTCCCGGATCTGCGCTCGCCAACCTCCAGCGCAGGCTCTTCCCTCGACCCGACGAACTCGGCTACTGCGCACCCCAGCTCACCGCCTGTAACCCCACCAGCCGATCGACGATCAGGACGATCGCCACACTCATCAGGACGCTAACCGTGGACACCGCGGCTGCGGCCGGGTCGAAAGAGAACCGCAAGTAGTCGAACAGCTGAA
>JBKBVM010000132.1:0-4973 GCA_046289555.1 bacterium | reverse complement strand
GGGCGGGTGGATCGGCCGGCCCCTGCGGCGCAAGGAAGACGGCCGCTTCCTGCGGGGCCAGGCGCGGTACGTGGACGACTTGAAGCTAGCCGGAATGCTGCACCTGGTGGTGGTCCGCAGCCCCCACGCCCACGCGCGGATCCTCGGGGTCCGGGGGGAGGCCGCGCAGGCTGCACCCGGCGTGGTGGCGGTGTTCACCGGCCGCGACCTAGCGGGCAAGCTGGGGCAGTACGCCCTGGCCGGAGTGGAAGGCACGCGGGTGGAGCAGGTCCCCCACCCGGTCCTCGCCACCGACCGCGTGCGCTACGTGGGCGAGCCGGTGGCCGCGGTGGTGGCGGAGACGCGGGCGGCGGCGGAGGACGCGGCAGCCCTGGTAGAGGTGGACTACGACCCCCTGCCCCCGGTGGTGGATCCCGAGGCGTCGCTGACCGGGGCCGTGCGGCTGCACGAGCAGCTTCCGGACAACCTCCTGTTCCGGTGGGAGGGCAAGGGGGGAGACCCCGACGGGGAGTTCGCCCGTGCGGACCGGGTGGTGCGCCAGAAGTTCCGGATTCCCCGGCTGGCCGCGGTGCCCATGGAGACCCGGGGCGCGGTCGCCGTCTACGACCCGGGCACAGACCTGCTGACGGTGTGGGCGTCCGCCCAGGGCACCCACCGGCCGAGGGAGCAGTTGAGCCGCATCCTGCGGCGGCCGGAGGAGCGCATCCGCTTCATCGTGCCCGACGTGGGCGGGGCTTTCGGGAGCAAGTTCGGAGTCTCTCCGGAGACCGTGCTGGCCGCCTGGGCGGCCCTGGAACTGGGCCGCCCGGTGAAGTGGGTGGAGGACCGCCGGGAGAACCTGCTGGCCAGCTACCAGGGCCGGGGGATCGTGGCGGAGGTGGAGGTAGCCGTCCGGGACAACCGCATGGCCGCGCTGCGGGCCCGCCTGCTGGTGGACGCGGGTGCCTACCTGTATCCTTCCACGCCTATCCCGCCCGTCAATACGGCCATGCTCATGACCGGTGCGTACGCCATCCCGCACGCGCACGTGGTGCTGCTGGGGGTGGCCACCAACAAGGTGCCCACGGGCCCGTACCGGGGTGCCGGGCGGCCCGAGGCTGCCTACCTGGTGGAGCGGATGGCGGAACTGGTGGCCAGGGAGCTCCACGAGGACCCGCTGGCGTTCCGAATGCGGCACTTGGTCCAACCCGAGGCGTTCCCGTACCGCAATCCCCTGGGATTCGTCTACGACTCCGGCGACTACCCGCGGGCCTTGGAACGGCTGCGGGAGCTAGTGGAGTACGACCGCTGGCGCGAGGAGCAGAAGCGCGCGCGGGCCAACGGCCGACTCGTGGGAGTGGGGGTGGCCTTCTACGTGGAGCGGGCCGCGAGCCAGCTGTGGGAGAGTGCGGCGGTGGTGGTGGAGCCCACGGGCCGGGTGGTGGTGCGCACGGGCTCCGTGCCCCACGGGCAGGGCCACGAGACCTCCTTCGCCCAGATCGCTGCGGACCTGTTGCAGGTGCACCCCGACGACGTGCTCGTGCAGTACGGCGACACGAACCTGCTGGGCCGCAGCATCGGCACCTTCGGGAGCCGGTCCACCACCCTGGGAGGCTCCGCCATCGTGGTGGCCGCGGAGAAAATCCGGGCGAAGGCCAAGCGCATCGCCGCGCACCTGCTGGAAGCCTCTCCCGACGACCTGGAGTGGCAGGGCGGCCGGATCTGGGTTCGGGGCGTGCCCGAGCGCGTGGTGTCCTGGCGGGACGTGGCCTCCGCTGCCTACCAGCCGCATCGGCTGCCGCCGGACCTGGAGATGGGCCTGGAAGCGGTGGGGTACTTCGCCATCCCGCGTCCGGTGTTCCCCTACGGCGCGTACGGGGCGGTGGTGGAGGTGGACCCGGAGACGGGCGAGGTGAAGGTGCTGAAGCTGGTGGCGGTGGACGACGCGGGCCGCATCGTCAACCCCCTGCTGGCGGAAGGCCAGATCTCGGGCAGCGTGGTGCAGGCGCTGGGGCAGGCGTTCACCGAGGCCTTCGAGTACGATGACCAGGGGCAGCCCCTGGCGTCCAGCCTGGCGGAGTACGGGGTGCCGCGGGCGGTGCACGCGCCGCCGCTAGTGAGCGAGTTCCTGGAGACGCCCTCTCCCCTGAACCCGCTGGGAACGAAGGGTCTGGGCGAGGCGGGAACCATCGGGGCACCGCCGGCCATCGCCAACGCGGTGCTGGACGCCCTGGAGCCCTTCGGGGTGCGGCACCTGGACTTCCCCTTCACCGCAGAGCGGGTGTGGCGCGCCCTGCAGTCGGGCCGGTAGCACGCCCGGTCCGCCACGCGTCGGGTCAGGTAGCCCTCTGGCGGTGGCGAGCCAAGCGCAGGACCCTCAGGGCCGAAGCGCGTAACCTCCCTTGGGATGCCTGACCGCCCGCACCGCGTGGCCCTTTTCGTCACGTGCCTGGTGGACCAGTTCGCACCCGGCGTCGCCCGGGGCACGTTGCGGGTGCTGGAGCGCGTGGGGCTGCGCGTGGAAGTCCCCGGGGGGCAGACCTGCTGCGGCCAGCCTCTGCTGAACGACGGGTTTCCGGACCAGGCGGCGCGGCTCGCCCAGCGGTGGGTGGAGACGTTCGAGCCCTTCGAAGCGGTGGTGGCTCCCTCGGGGTCCTGTGTGGCCACCGTGCGGGAGTTCTACCCGCAGCTGTTGGCCGGAAGCCCGTGGGAGGGGCGCGCGCGGGCCGTCGCACAGCGCACCTACGAGCTGTCGGAGTTCCTGGTCCGGGTGCTGGGGGTGGAGGACGTGGGCGCCCGCTTCCCTCACCGCGTGACCTATCACGCCTCCTGCCACCAGCTGAGGAGCCTCGGCGCTGGAGAGTGCGGGAGGGCCCTCCTCCTTCGGGTGAGGGGTCTGGAGCTCGTGGACCTAGCCCACCCGGAGGCCTGCTGCGGGTTCGGAGGGGTGTTCTCCGTGAAGTTCCCGGAGGTGTCCGAGGCCATGCTGCAAGACAAACTGCGGGACGCCAGCGCCACCACAGCGGAGGTGCTGGTGTCCACCGACCTGGGCTGCCTGCTGCACCTGGCCGGTGGCCTGAGCCGGCAGGGCAGCCCCCTGCGGTGCCTGCACCTAGCGGAGGTACTGGGCGGGTCGTGAGCCCTCACGCGGTCGGCTTCCGGGAAGCGAGCGCCCGCGCGGTGCGGGACCCCGCGTTGCGGGAGGCCATCCGGAGGGTGACCGACAACCTCGCCGTCCGCCGGGTGCAGGTGACCGGCGAACTGCCCCACTTCGACGTGCTGCGGGACCGGGCCAAGCGCATCAAGGAGCACACCCTGGCAAACCTGGACCGGTACCTCGAGCAGCTGGAGGCTGCCGTGCAGGCCCGGGGCGGACACGTGCACTGGGCCCGGGACGCGGAGGAGGCAGCAGCGTGCGTGGTGCGGATCTGCCGGGAGGCGGGGGCCCGCCGGGTGGCCAAGAGCAAGTCCATGGTCACCGAGGAGGTGGAGCTCAACCGGGCCCTGCAGGACGCCGGGATCGAACCGGTGGAGACGGACCTGGGCGAGTTCGTGGTCCAGATCAGCGGCGACCGCCCCTCGCACCTGATCGCCCCCATCATCCACAGACGGCGGGAGGACGTGGCCGAGCTGTTCCGTCGCCACCTGGGCACCCCAGCGGACGCCCCCGTTCCGGTCCTCACCGCGGCGGCCCGCGCGCACCTGCGCCAAGCGTTCCTTGTGGCGGACGTGGGGATCACGGGCGCCAACTTCCTGGTGGCGGAGACCGGCACCGTGGTGCTGGTGGAGAACGAGGGCAACGCCCGCATGGTCACCACCCTCCCTCGGGTGCACGTGGCGGTCGCGGGGATCGAGAAGGTCATCCCGCGCTTGGCGGACCTGGCGGTGTTCCTGCCCCTGCTGGTCCGCAGCGCCACCGGACAGCGGCTTTCCGCGTACGTGTCGTTGCTGACGGGGCCGCGGAGACCCGGCGAACGGGACGGGCCGGACGTCTTCCACCTGGTGCTGGTGGACAACGGCCGCAGCCGGGTGCTGGCGGACCCGGAGTTGCGGGAGGCCCTGCAGTGCGTGCGCTGCAGCGCCTGCCTCAACGTGTGCCCGGTGTACGAACGGGCCGGGGGACACGCTTACGGCTCCGTGTACTCGGGGCCCATCGGCGCGGTGCTGACCCCCGCGCTGACCGGCGGCCGAGGGCTCGTGGACCTGCCGTTCGCGTCGAGCCTGTGCGGGGCGTGCCGGGACGTCTGCCCCCTGCGGATTGACATCCCGCGCATGCTGGTGGCCCTGCGGGCCCGGGCGGGCCAGACGGCGGCAGCCAGCTGGGAGCGAAGGGTCGCACGCGTGGCCGCCTGGCTGCTGTGTCGTCCGCGCCTGTACCGCTGGGCCTCCGTGGCCGCGCGGGTGCTGGAGCCCGTGGTCCGGCGCGTGCCGGCAGGGCCTCTGCGCCGGTGGGCCCGCGCCCGCGAACTCCCGCGCCTCAGCCCCACGCCCTTCCACCGCACGGTGTCGCGGTGAGCCGTCGCGAGGAGATCCTGCGGGCTGTCCGGTCCGCTCGGTCGGGCGAGGCCCCGGACCTGCCCTCCCCGGAGACGCCGGCGGACGCCGCAGGCTACCGTCGGCAGCTCCAAGCGGACCCGGTGGGCGTGTTCGTCCGGCGCGCGGAGGAGCTGGGCGTCCGCGTGCACCGCCTGGAAGATCCCGGGCAGCTGGCCGCGGCCGTGGCGCGGCTGTGCGACGGTAGGCGGACCTACGTGGAACCGGCCCTGCAGGCTGTCGGGATCTCGCTGCGGGAGCTGGGACTGCCCCTTGTGGACTGGGACCGGTTGGCGGAGGCGGAGGTGGGCGTCACGGGCGCGGACTACGGGATCGCGGAGTCCGCCACCCTGGTGCTGGTGGCCCGCCCGGACCGGCCCCGTTCCGCGTCCCTGCTCCCCCCTGTGCACGTGGCGGTGTTGCGGGAGGACCGGGTGCTCGCAGACCTCTTCGACCTGGTG
>JBKBVM010000131.1:0-4973 GCA_046289555.1 bacterium | reverse complement strand
CACCACCCGGTAGCCTGCGTCCTCCAAGATGGCCCGCACGCCCATGCGCACCACGGCCTCGTCTTCCGCGATCACGATGCGCTTGCTCACCGCACCCTCCTCCTGCGGGTTCAAAACAAAAGCGCCCCCGGGCTTCGGGGGCGTCGTGGCCTGAAGTTTGAAGTCAGGCTAGCGGCCCGTGGGGGCCCTGTCAACGGGCGGGCCGCGCTGCAGAGGCCTGCCGTACAGGGACCTGGGCGGGGACCTCCGCCGCGGAGCGGGGCCGCACAGCCCGGAACTGACCCACGGCCCGTGCCCACCGACGCAGGAGGGACTGGGCGCGGTAGCTGCCCGTGGCCTCGTGGTAGCGGACCAGCAGCGCCCGCAGCTCCTCCGCTTCCTCCTCCGCCAGCGGCCCGGCCTGGACGGAGTCGGTGTTGACCTGACGATCCAGCACGCCGGCCTCGTCCAGCACGTACGCGCGGCCGCCCGTCATGCCCGCTCCGAAGTTGCGGCCCACAGGGCCCAGCACCACCACCACTCCACCCGTCATGTACTCGCAGCAGTGGTCGCCGGCACCCTCCACCACCGCCACGGCACCGCTGTTGCGCACCGCGAAGCGCTCGCCCGCCCGGCCCGCGGCGAAGAACACCCCGCCGGTGGCGCCGTAGAGCGCCGTGTTCCCCACGATGACGTGCTTCCAGCTCTCCCGGTGCAGGGGCGGTGGGGGGACGATGACGATCTCACCGCCGGACATCCCCTTGCCCGCGTAGTCATTGGCCTCACCCACCAACCGGAGGTGCATCCCGGGCACGCAGAAGGCCCCGAAGCTCTGGCCGGCAGCCCCCTCGAAGGTCAGGCGCAGGGTGCCCTCGGGAAGGCCCTCCTCACCCCAGCGCTGGGCGATCTCGCCCGCCAGAGTGGCACCTACGGTTCGGTCCCGGTTGGTGATGGGGTGGTGTCCCTCCGCGGGGACCCCGTGTTCCACCGTCTGCCGGTACTGCTCCACCAACAGGCGGTTCAGCTTGCCCTCCACGGGCAGGGGTGTCCCAAAGCTCCCGCGGGTCTCGCCCTCCGCCGGTTGCAGGATCTCCGTCAGGTCCAGGCGCTCCGCCCGGTACAGGGTCACGTCGTCCCTTACCCGCAGCAGGTCTACCCGGCCCACGATCTCGTCCAGGGACCTAGCCCCAAGCTGCGCCAGCTGGCGCCGGACGTCTTCGGCCAGCGCGCGGAAGTACGCTTCCACCCGCTCGGGCGTGCCCGGGAACTTGCCCCGCAGGTCTTCCCGCTGGGTGGCGATCCCCACGGGGCAGGTGTTGCTGTGGCACTGCCGGGCCATCACGCAGCCCAGGGCCACCAGGGCCGCGGTGCCGAACCCGAACTCGTCCGCGCCCAGCAAGGCCGCCAGCACCACGTCGCGCCCCACCTTGAACCCTCCGTCCACGCGCAGGCGCACGCGACCCCGCAGGCCGTTGGCGCTCAGGGCCCGGCGGGCCTCGCTCAGCCCCACCTCCCAGGGCAGCCCCGCGTTCTTGATGGAGTCCAGGGGGGAAGCGCCCGTGCCACCCTCATGGCCGCTGATCTGCACCACGTCCGCGAACCCCTTCGCCACACCGGAGGCGATGGTGCCCACCCCGGTGGTGGCCACCAGCTTCACGGCCACGTGCGCGGTAGGGTGCACCTGCTTGAGGTCGTAGATGAGCTGGGCCAGGTCCTCGATGCTGTAGATGTCGTGGTGGGGCGGCGGGGAGATGAGGGTGGTACCGGGCTGCGTCTTCCGCAGCCGGGCGATCTCCTCGCTGACCTTGTGTCCCAACAGCTGCCCGCCCTCACCGGGCTTGCTGCCCTGCGCCATCTTGATCTCCAGCTCCACCGCCGACCGCAGGTACCCCGCCGTCACTCCGAACCGGCCCGAGGCGACCTGCTTGATGGTGGTGTTCGGCCAGTCCCCGTTGGGCCGTACCTTCCGACGGGCGGGATCCTCGCCGCCCTCGCCGCTGTTGCTGCGCATGCCCAGTCGGTTGGCCGCGATGGCCAGGGTCTCGTGGGCCTCCCGGGAGAGGGCTCCGTGGGACATGGCGGAGATCACGAACCGGCGGAGGATGTTCTCCACCGGCTCCACCTCCTCCAGGGGGACCGGCGGTCCGGCGGGCCGGATCTCCAGGAGGTCGCGCAGGGCCTGCGGGGGCCTGGAGCGCACGAGCTCGGCCAGCTTCGGGTACTCCTCTGCGCCGTTGAGGCTTACCCGGTGGATGGCCTTGACCACATCCGGCTCGAACCCGTGCTGTTCGCCCCCGTGCCGGTACCGGTAGAAACCGATGTCGGGGACGGTGGCGGGCTCGCCGTCGAGCGCGCGCCGGTAGGCGGCGTGCCGCTCCAGCACGTCCCGCGCGAGGGCTGCCAGGTCTACGCCCGGCGCGTGGTTGGGGGTCCCCGGGAAGTAGCGCTCCACTACTGCGCGGTCCAGTCCGATGGTCTCGAAGATCTGGGCCCCGCAGTACGCCTGCAGGGGGGCGATCCCCATCTTGGCCATGACCTTGAGCAGGCCGGCTTCCAGCGCCTTCTTGAGGTTCGCCGCCCCCTGGGGCGAAAGCTTCTGGGCGGTCTCCAGGGCCAGGTAGGGGTAGACCCCCTCGGCACCGTAGCCCACCAGGCACGCCACGTGGTGGACCTCGCGCGCCTCCCCGGTCTCTACCAGCAGGGCGGTGCTGAGCCGCAGCCCCTGACGGATGAGGTGGTGGTGGACGGCCGCGGTGGCGAGCAAGGCAGGGATGGGCGCCCGCTCCCGGCTGACGCCGCGGTCGGTCAGGACCAGAGCCGTGCAGCCGTCCCGCACGGCCTCCGCGGCCTGCTGGCACAGGCGGTCCAGCGCCTCCTGCAGGCCCTGCGGGCCCCGGGACGCGTCGAAGGTAGCGTCCAGGCGACAGGGCTTCAGGGGGACCTCGTCCAGCCAGTCCAGGTCCGGCAGCACGGGGCTTGCCAGCTCCACCAGGTCCGCGTGCTCGGGAGTTTCTTCCAGGAACGACCGGCGCGGGCCCAGGCGCACTTCCAGGGACATCACCACGCGCTCCCGCAGCGGGTCGATGGGAGGGTTGGTAACCTGGGCGAAGCGCTGGCGGAAGAACTGGTACAGCAGCCGCGGCTGGCTGGACAGGGCGGAAGGCGGGGTGTCGTCTCCCATGGAGCCCACGGCGTCCTTGCCGTCTGCGGCCATGGCCTGCAACACCCGCTGCAGGTCCTCCTTGGTGTAACCGAAGGCGAGGTGCAGCAGATGCAGGGGCGCACCCGCGTGCGGCCGAGGCTGCGGCTTGGGGTCCACGCGCACCAGACGCTCCACCCACTTGGCGTACGGCCGCCGCGAGGCCAGTCGGCGGCGGATCTCGGGGTGGTGGAGGAGCTGGCGCGCCTCCAGGTCCACCACGACCATGTGGCCCGGCCCCAGCCGGCCGCGCTCAAGGACTCTCCCGGGGGCGATGGGCAGCACCCCCACCTCGGAGGCAGCCACCACCAGGCCGTCGCGGGTGACGGTGTAGCGGGCGGGACGCAGACCGTTGCGGTCCAGGGCCATGCCCACCGTGCGTCCGTCGAAGAAGGCGAGCGCCGCGGGACCGTCCCACGGTTCGGCCAGGCACGCGTGGTACCGGTAGAAGCCCCGCACGGAACTATCGAGCTCCCACGCGCCCTCCCATGCCTCAGGGACCAGCATCCGCAGCGCGTGCGGCAGGTCCCGGCCGCTGCGGCGCAGCAGCTCCAGCACGTTGTCCAGCATGGCGCTGTCGCTACCGCCCTCCTGGATCACGGGGAGCAGCTCGTGCAGCCGGTCCCCCCACAGGCTGCTGGTCAGGCCGCCCTCCCGCGCCCGCATCCAGTTCACGTTCCCCAGCAGGGTGTTGATCTCGCCGTTGTGGGCCAGCAGGCGGAAGGGCTGCGCCAGCTGCCACGAAGGGTTGGTGTTGGTGCTGTACCGCTGGTGGAACACCGCGGCCCGGACCGCGAAGTCCGGGTCCTGCAGGTCCAGGTAGAAGCGCTCCAGCTGTGGAGCGGACACCAGGGCCTTGTACACCACGGTGCGGGACGAAAGCGAAGGGATGTACAGGCCCAGCGGCGCCGCGCGTTTCTCGATGCGGCGCCGGACCAGGTACAGGTGCCGCTCCAGGGCCTCCGGATCCAGGTCCGGGGAGGCGGTCAGGAGCGCCTGTTCGATGCGGGGTAGGGTGCGGAGGGCGTACTCGCCCAGGGCTTTGGCCTGCAGGGGCGGGTTGCGCCACCCCAACAGCTGCAGGCCCGCCCGCTGGAACTCCTCCTCGCACACCCCGCGGCAGGCCCGGTAGACCTCGTCTTTCGCCGGAAAGAAGAAGACGCCGACCACCAGAGGCCGCTCGTCTCCGCGGCAGCCCATCTCCCGCAGCACCCGGGCGAACAGCCCGTGCGGGATCTCCGTGAGTACCCCCGCTCCGTCCCCCGTGCGGCCGTCCGCAGCCTGCGCGCCCCGGTGGGCCAAGTTGCGGAGGGCGGTCAGCGCCGCTTGCAGCACCGCGTGGGACGGGGCCGCGTCCAGACGCGCCACGAACCCCACCCCGCACGCGTCGCGCTCGGGAAACGCTGCCAGAGACGTCACGGTCCCGGCTCCCTCCTCAGGAAATCTTGAAGATAGCCCAAAGCCCGAGGGGGCCTCTGCCTGAGGAACCTCCCCCTCGGGCTTTTGTCCCGACGGTGTAGCGAGTCCGGAAACCCGCCTGCGCCGCTCGGTCCAGGCCGGCCGGGGTTAGGCCGCGGAACCCTAGGCGCACTTCCTCACGAGCGATTTCGTTTCTTTGTTAGATAGCAGTGTAGGGTGTGACTGTCAACGGGCTCGGCCGGGAAAGCAGGCCCAGTTCGTCGGAATCGGGTGAAACCCAGCTGCGGAAGATCGTCATATTCGAACGTTCCTAAACCGGGAGGTTCACGGAGGCGCAGGGGCGCTTTGCCCTGGTACAATTCTTGCGAGAACTGGT
>JBKBVM010000130.1:0-4984 GCA_046289555.1 bacterium | reverse complement strand
CGTCCCGCCCTGGACCGGCGTGCTCCTGGGAGTGTGGACACCGGAGGCGGTGGAACTGCGCAGGGTCTGGGACGTGTACCTGGAGGTCACCGGTCCGGCGCCCTCGCGCTTGGCCGCGGTGGTGGAGCAGCTGGTGGAACGATGACCCTCTTTCTGACCGAGTCGGAAGTAGCGTCCCTGGTGTCGGTGGCAGAGCTGGTGGACGCCCTGGAACAGGCCTTCCGGGACAAGGCCGCCGGGCTGGCAGCCAACGTACCCAGGGGCCGCGCGGTCCTGCCCGGAGGCACCGTGCTGCACGTGATGTCCGCAGCCTGGGCGCCCGGGGGCGTCACCGGCCTGAAGGCGTACACCACCTCCCGGGAAGGCGGGCGGTTCGTGGTGTTGCTGTACGACGAGCGGGGCCGCCTGGTGGCCCTCCTCCAGGCAGACACCCTGGGCCAGCGCCGCACCGGCGCGGCCACGGGCCTCGCCACCCGGCACCTGGCCCGGGAGGACGCCCGCACGGTGGCGATCCTCGGCGCTGGGTGGCAGGCCCGCACGCAGCTGGAGGCGGTGTGCGCGGTGCGGTCCATCCAGCGCGCGTGGGTGTTCAGCCGGACGCCCGAGCGCCGCGAGCGGTTCGCACAGGAGACGAGCGGGCACTTGGGGCTGCCCGTCATCCCCGTCGCCTCCGCGGAAGAGGCGGTACGGGAGGCGGACGTGGTGTGCACCATCACCACCGCCCGCGACCCGGTCCTGCTGGGCCGCTGGCTGCAGCCGGGGGTGCACGTGAACGCCGCGGGCTCCAACTGGGCCCAGCGCCGGGAACTGGACGCGGAGGCGGTGGCCCGGGCACACCGGGTGGTGGTAGACGACCTCCCCCAGGCCAGGGTGGAGTGCGGGGACCTGATCCAGGCGGCCGCGGAGGGAGCCTTCCAGTGGGATCGCGCTACGGAGCTGGGGGACGTGGTGGCAGGAAAGGTGCAGGGTCGTACCTCTGCGCAGGAGGTGACCCTGTTCTGCTCCCAGGGCATCGCGCTGGAGGACGTGGTGGCCGCGCGCTTGGCCTACGAGCACGCCCGCGCCCGGGGGGTCGGGCGCGAGCTGGACCTGGGACTGGACGGACCGTGACCGACGCCCTGGTGGAGGTGGCGCAGACCTCCGAGGTGGTGGTCCTCGGTGGCGGCTGCTACGGCTGCTTTCACGCCCGGCAGCTGCTGAAGGCCGCTCGGCGGGGCCGGCTGCGCTACCGGCGGCTGGTGGTGGTAGACCACAACCCGCAGGCGCGCGCCCACGCCGAGCTGGCCGGCGAGGCGGAGGTGGTCACCGCGGACTGGGTCGCGTACCTGGTGGACTACGTGCCCGCGGCACCCGCGGACGCGCAGCTCGTGCCCGCCCCTTTTGCCCCCCACGTGCTGGCGGAGTGGCTGGTGGCCTCCCTGCGGCGCCTACGCCCGCAGCTGCGCGTGTCCCGACATCCCCTGCCCGGGTCTTACCCGGTGGCTTACGACGTCACCGTGGAGGACCGCCGGTACCTGAGCGAGGCGGCCTGGCGGTGCCCGGCCACGTGCCCGGAGCCACAGGTCTGTCCGGCCACGCGGGGACCCCGAAGCTGGGACCTGGCCAGCACCGTGGAGCGCTACGCGGACCTCCCGGTGCTGCGGTTTTCGTGCCTGCACTTCGCGTACGGCGTCGGAACTATCGCCGTCCGATCCCTGCAGGACGCGCTGTGCTGGCTGGCGGACCGAGCGAAACCGGGTCAGCCAGTAGGGGTCCTGACGGCGTCCCACTGCCACGGTGTCGGGACGTGTCTGGTCGTGGAGGAAGCGTGAAAATTTGCCCCGGGAGGGGCACGGAGGAGGGAACGAGGTGAAGGTGGTGGCCTCCGACCGACCGCCGGACCGGCTGGCCTGCGACGTACTGGCGGTCCCTGTGAAGTCCGGCAAGCCCCTGGAGGGTCTACAGCCCCTGGACGACGCCCTGGGCGGCTGGCTGCGCGAGGCGGTGACGCTGGACCACTTCGAGGGAAAGCGGGACACACTCCTGCAGGTTTTCACGCACGGCCGCCTTCCCGCCGCGCGGGTTCTCCTGGTGGGGACAGGGGCCGCCGAGGATCTCACCGACGCCAGTCGCCGGGCCGCGGCGGCCGCGGCCCGGCACGCACAGGCCGTACGGGCGAGACGGCTGGGACTGTGGCCGGGAGCTTTCCCACCGACTCCCGAGGTGGCTGCGGCCTTGGTGGAGGGAGCCCTGCTGGGCGCCTACCGCTACACCCGCTACAAACCGGACCCGACCCCCAGCGTGGAGTCCGTGGAGGTGGTGGGGGTTCGCGGTGCCGCCGGCGCGGTGCGCCGCGCCCGCGTGCTGGCGGAGGCCACGTACTTCGCCCGGGACCTCGTGAACGGACCGCCCAACGAAGTAAACCCCGTGTTCCTGGCCCGCACCGCGCGCCAGCTGGGCCGGCAGCTGGGTCTCCGCGTGCAGGTCTTCGGGCCCCCGCAGCTGCGCCGGATGGGCGCAGGGGCCATCCTGGCGGTGGGGGCTGGCAGCCACCAGCCACCGCAGATGATCGTGCTGGACTACCGGCCGCCCCGCGCCCGGAAGACCTACGTGGTGGTGGGCAAGGGGGTCACCTTCGACGCCGGCGGGCTGGACATCAAGACCCACGAGGGTATGGAAACGATGAAGGCGGACATGGCGGGCGCCGCGGCGGTCCTGGCCTGCCTGCGGGCTGCGCCGGCCCTGGGGATCCCGCACCGCGTGGTGGGCGTGGTGGGTGCGGTGGAGAACCTGCTGGGCGGGGCGGCGTTCAAGCCCGGGGACGTGGTGCGGGCCATAGACGGTCAGACCATCGAGATCACCAACACGGACGCGGAAGGGCGGGTGGTGCTGGCAGACTGCCTGGCCTACGCCCGCCGCTACCGTCCGGACGCGGTGGTGGATCTAGCTACCCTCACGGGCGCCGCGATGGTGGCCCTCGGATACCACGCGGCGGCCATCCTGGGCAACGACCGGGACCTGGTCCGCAGCCTCGTGGAGGCAGGGCAGCGGGCGGGAGAGCGCCTGTGGGAGCTGCCCCTGTACGAGGAGTTCGTGGAGGCCATGCGGGGCGAAGTGGCGCAGTGGAAGAACTCCGGCGGCCGCTACGGAGGAGCGCAGAAGGGAGCCGCGTTCCTCCGCGCCTTCGTGGGACCGCACCCGTGGGCGCACCTGGACATCGCAGGCGTCGCCTTTCTGGACAAACCGGAGGGCCAAGCCCCGCACCTGCCCAAGGGGGCCACGGGCTTCGGCGTCCGGACCCTGCTGCGGTGGCTGGCGGAGGGGTAGCAATGCCCCGAAACCCCGTGGTGGACGCGGTGGGCTGGCTCGGCGCGGCGCTTTTGCTGCTCGCGTACTTCCTGGTGTCCAGCCGGCGGGCCCACGGCGGGAGCCTCGCCTACCAGGGGCTCAACGCCGCAGGCAGCGTCCTGCTGGGCATAAACAGCCTGTACTACGGCGCAGTCCCCTCGGCCTTCGTGAACGCGGTATGGCTGGCGATCGCCCTCTACGGCGCCGTGCGGGGTGCCCGGGAGCACGCGGCGGACTGAGAAGGAGGCCTACGGACCCTCCCGGCGACGCGCGCGCTCCTGGGCCTCCTCCACCAGCCTCCATGCTGCCTCCGAGCCGGCCCACCCGTAGATCTCCACCGGCTTGCGCTCCAGCTCCTTGTACACCGCGAAGAAGTGCTCCACCTCCCGGAGGAAGTGGGCCGGCACACCCTGCAGGTCCGTCACCCCGTCGAAGCGCGGGTCCGCCACGGGGACCGCCAGGATTTTCTGGTCGCGGCCCTTCTCGTCCCGCATGTCCAGCACGCCGATGGGCCGGACCTCCACCAGGCAGCCCGGGAAGGTGGGCTCGAAGGTGAACACCAGGACGTCCAGGTGGTCGCCGTCCTCGGCCAGGGTGTCTTCCAGGAAGCCGTAGTCCGCGGGGTAGTGAAGGGGAGAGTACAGAACCCGGTCCAGCCGCACGCCCCGGACCGCGTCCCACTCGTACTTGTTCCGGCTGCCCCGCGGGATCTCCACCCGGGCCAGCACGCTGCGGCCACTCATGCGCTCTTCTCTTTCCAGTCCATCACCCACACCTCGCGGTAGCTGGGAAGGGGTGTGGCCTCCACCCGGTGGCCCACCCGGGTCACGTTGCGCTTGCCCGCCAGGAACTCCTCCACGGGTGCGAGGGGCCACGTGGGGTTGGCCTCCGTACGGTAGTGCATGGGGATCACCACCCGTGGCTGCAGGCGGTTGACGACCATCTCCGCGGTGCGGGCGTCGATGGTGTAGCGGCCACCCACGGGCACCATGAGGATGTCGGGCTTGAGGGCGCCCTTGTAGGCGCCCTCGTGGAAGTTGGTGCCCTCCAGGTCGTGCCCCAGATCCCCGCAGTGCAGGATCTTCAGGCCGTCCACCTCGATGCGGAACATGGCGTTCTTGCCCCGCTGCGCGCCGTGCACGTTGTCGTGGTAGGTGGGGAGGGCCACCACCCGGACTCCCCCCACCGTCTCCCGCACGTCCGCGTGCTCCCTGCCGCCCTCCCGTAACCCGCGGATGACCCGCGGCGAGCCCGTGGCCGCTTCCGCGTAGTTGTGGTCGAAGTGCTCGTGACTCACCAGCACCAGGTCGGCGGCCACCCGCGGCACGGGGTAGCCTACCTGTTCGTTGAAGGGGTCGATCAGGATCCGCTTGCCTTCCCGGCTCTCCAGGAGGAAGCACGCGTGCCCGAAGTAGGTGATCTTCATGGGCCGCACCTCCCCGCAGCGCCCTCACGGTTCGGTTACGCGGTCCCTCCTCTCCCTCCCTTCCCTGGAGTCGACCTGCCGCCTCACCACAGGGCGAAAACCCGGCACGGGCCGCCGGATCCCCCGGCCACCTTGGGGGCGCCCACGAACACCCAGGCGCCCGCGGGAGGGATCCGGGCTAGGTTGGCCAGGTTCTCCAGTCCCCAGCGGTTGGCGGGAAGCCAGGTGCGG
>JBKBVM010000012.1:18104-20611 GCA_046289555.1 bacterium | reverse complement strand
GACCAGCAGCGGTGCCAAGCCCATGGACGGCTCGTCCATGAGGAGCACCCGGGGCCGAGCCATGAGGGCCCTGCCTATGGCCAGCATCTGCTGCTCGCCGCCGGACAGGGTACCGGCCACCTGAGCCGCCCGCTCCTTCAGGCGCGGGAACAGGGTGAACACCCGCTCGAGGTCCTCCCGCACCCCGTGGGGGTCGGTGCGGGTGAAGGCACCCATCTCCAGGTTCTCCAGGACCGTGAGCTGGCCGAAGACCCGGCGGCCCTCGGGGACCTGGACTACCCCCCGCTCCACGATGCGGTGCGGCGGGGTGCGGGTGAGGTCGTCGCCCTCCAGCCGCACGGACCCCGACCGGGGCCGCAACAGCCCGCTGACGGTGTTCAGGGTGGTGCTCTTCCCGGCGCCGTTGGCGCCCAGGAGGGCCACGATCTCACCCGCCTCCACGTGCAGGGAGACCCCCTTGAGGGCGTGGATGTTGCCGTAGTAGACGTGCAGGTTCAACAGCTCCAGCAGGGCCATGGTCCTCTAGCCGAGAGCTTCCGCCTTGACCTTCCGGGTACCCAGGTACGCCTCGATGACCCGCGGGTCGTTCTGCACCTGCTCGGGTGTGCCCTCGGAGATCTTCTCCCCGTAGTCCAGTACCGTCACCCGGTCCGAGATGGTCATGACCACCCGCATGTGGTGCTCGATGAGCAGGATGGTGATCCCCAGCTCGTCCCGCAACCGCCGGATGAACTGGATCATCTCCGCGGTCTCCGCGGGGTTCATGCCCGCGGTGGGCTCGTCCAGCAGGAGGAGCTTGGGTCGGGTGGCTAACGCCCGGGCCAGCTCCAGCTTTCGCTGCTCCCCGTACGGCAGGTTGCGGGCCAGCAGGTCCCCGCGGCCGGCGAGCCCCACGAATTCCAGCAGCCGTCGGGCCTCCGCGTGGGCCCACCGCTCCTCCCGACGCACCGCGGGGCTGGCCAGCACCGCCCCCACCCAGGTGGAGCGCAAATGCCTGTGCAGCCCCACCAGCACGTTTTCCAGAGCCGTCATGTTGGCGAACAGGCGGATGTTCTGGTAGGTGCGGGCGATCCCGAGGTGCGCGATCTCGTCCGGCCGCAGGCCGTCCACCCGCTGGCCAGCGAACCAGATCTCCCCCTCGTCGGGACGGTAGAACCCCGTGACGCAGTTGAAAAGGGTCGTCTTGCCCGCCCCGTTAGGCCCGATGACGCTGTGGATGGCCCGCTCCTCCACCTCCAGGTCCAGGGCCCGGATGGCCACCAGCCCGCCGAACCGCTTCGTCATCCGCCGGGTAACGAGGATCGCCGTACTATCCGCCTCCCTCCGTGGCGGCGCCCACGGCGGCCTGGGCGAGCTCCACCGGTTCCTCCTCCAGCGCGTGCAGCTCCCGCCGCTGGGCGGCCGCGGGCAACAGACCCTCGGGCCGCAGCAGCATCATGGCTACCAGGACAGCTCCGTACACCAGGAACCGAAACTCGCCGAACTCCCGCAGCAGCTCCGGAAGCCCGATGAGCACCGCGGAGCCCACGATCACCCCGGGGATGCTACCCATCCCGCCCACGATGATGAGGGCCAGTACCTGGATGGAGATCAGCAGCTGGAAGCTGTGGGGGAACACGGAGCCCACCATCACCGCGAAGATGGCCCCCCCCACGCCCGCAAAGGCCGCGCCCAGGCCGTACGCCAGGAGTTTCACGCTCACCAGGTTGATCCCCAGCGCCTCCGCCACGTCCTCGTCCTCCCGGATGGCCATCCACGCCCGGCCCAGCTGTGAGTCCTGCAGCCGCCACGCCACGTAGGCCACCACCGCCGAGGCCACCACCGTCAGGTAGTACAGGTGCTGCGGCCCCGAAAGCTCGAAGCCCGCCAGCACCGGTTTCGGGATCGCCAGGATCCCCTGAGATCCGCCGAACCACGGCCGCAGGGCGTCCGACAGGACCAGCAGCCGCACGATCTCCCCGAAGCCCAGGGTAGCGATGGCTAGGTAGTCCCCGCGGATCCCCAGGACCGGGATCCCCAGGATTACGCCCGCGATCAGGGAGACCAGCACCGCCACGGGTACTGCCGCCCAGAAGGGCCAGTGGGCGATCCCGTGCTCGCCCACCGAGGTCAGGAGCCCCACGGTGTAGGCGCCGATGGCGAAAAACGCGACGAACCCCAGGTCCAGCAGACCCGCCAGCCCTACTTCCAGGTTGAGCCCCAGTCCCATGAGGGTGTACAGGCCCACGATCACCAGCACCTGTGCCACAAAGGGGCCCCCGGCTACCGGGAGGGCCGCCAGCAGCAGGACGCCCACCACGCTCCACACCACCCGTTGGGTCCTCGAGGGAAGGGCGAGCCTGCCCGCCCGACCACCGGATGCCTGCCGCAGGGCCGCGAGGGCTGCCGAGATCACGAACACGGCCCCCATCCCCTGGGTGGTCGGCCCCCCGCCTGCCACGAACAGCCAGTCCCGAACCGGCGTCAGGGATTCCGGCTGCAGGACCAGGAGGATCAGCTCCTGGAAC
>JBKBVM010000012.1:0-18094 GCA_046289555.1 bacterium | reverse complement strand
CCCCCGTCCACCCCCGCTCCGCCCCGGCCCGCAGCCCCCCCCCCCCGCGGGCGCGGCCACCCCCCGGCGGCCCCCCCCCCCCCCGCGGCTCCCACTAGGCCCACCACGGCGCCGACGGCCCCGGCGGCCGGCCAAGCCACCTGGGGCGGTCGGCCCGCGGACAGCAGCTGGAACAGAGCCGGCGACGCGTTAACGAACATGCCACGCAGGTCCACCTGCGATCGCAGCCACACGAGCAGGCCCACGCACAACCCCACCGTCGCTCCCGCTACCAGCCCGGCCCACAGCCGGCCTACAAGGCTTGCCGAAGAGCGCCGGGCCGCCGCCCAGCCACCGGCCAACGGGACCGCCAGCAGCAGCACCTGGCCCACGGACAGAACCCCGTCCACCACCCACCGGCCGTGCAGCGCCTCCACCAGGCCCGCCAGGCTCACGAACCAGGCCACCGCACCGAACACCAGCCCCACACGCCACACGGCTACGCCCTCTTGGCGGCCAGCCGCTCGCCCAGGATCCCCTGCGGCCGGAAGATGAGCACCATGACCAGCATGGTGAAGGCGATCACGTCCTTGAGCTGGTAGGGCGCGGGGATCCCCAGCCCGTCCAGGAACAGGGCTGGCCCCACGGACTCCACCACCCCCAGGAACAGGCCGCCCAGCATGGCGCCCGGGATGTTCCCGATGCCGCCCAGCACCGCGGAGGTGAAGGCCTTGATCCCCGGCACGAACCCCATGAAGAAGTGCACCTGCTTGAACACCAGGGCGTACAGGATCCCCGCGGCGCCCGCTGCGGCTCCCCCGATGGCGAAGGTGAGCACGATGATGCGGTCCACGTCGATCCCCATGAGGGCCGCGGCGTCCTTGTCCTCGGACACCGCCCGCATCGCCTTACCCACCTTGGTCCGCATCACGAACTGGTAGAGGGCGAACATCAGCACCGCGGCGCTGGCCAGGACCACCGCCTGGGTCCGCAGCACCCCGATCCCGAGGATCTGCCACTCCCCCTTGAACAGCTGGAACTCCGGGTACGCCTTGAACCCCGAGCCGTACAGGCCCCGGAAGGCGTACTGGAGGAAGAAGGACGCTCCGATGGCGGTGATGAGGGGCACCAGGCGCGGAGCCCGGCGCAGGGGCCGGTACGCCACCCGCTCCACCAGCACCGCCACTCCCGTGGACACCGCCGCGGCCACCGCCACCAGCAGCAGGAGGCTCAGGATCGGGTGCCGGTCGAGGAAGCCCGAAGCCGCCAGCGGGGCCGCCACGAAGTACGCGGTGTAGGCCCCGCTCATGAACACCTCCCCGTGGGCGAAGTTGATCATCCGCAGGATGCCGTACACCATCGTGTAGCCCAGGGCGATGAGGGCGTAGATCCCTCCCTGCGCGAGGCCGAAGACCACGAAGTCTACCCACTGCTCGCCTGTGTACCGCCCCAGGCGCAGGGTCCCCACCGTCCCCCACACCACCACCAGGATCACCGCGAGCCGGAACGCCCACAGGAAGGCGTCCACGAAGTTCAGCCGCCTCGCCACGGGCCGCCGCAACGCGCCCGCCGCCAAGTTTCCCGACCTCCTCCCGTCCCGGCAAACGAGGGGCGGGGAGCGAACCCTTCCAGGCTCCCCCCGCCCCCTCCACCGTGCCGCCTACCTCTTCATGGACCAGATCTTCTTGGGATCCACCCCCGGGTTCCACTTCGCGGGGTCCGCGGAGATGGTCTGGTACACGGCGATCTTCGGGTCCGCGCAGTCGCCGTACGGGTTGCAGGTCAGGTTACCGGTGATCCCCGGGAAGTTCCGGGTGGCGAACAGCGCGTCCCGCAGGGCCTTCCGGCCGATGTAGGTGTTGCCCTGGGCGTCCTTCTTCGCCACCTTCTCGATGGCCGCGAAGATCATCATGGCCGCGTCGTAGGCGTGGGCGTGGAAGGCCGAGAGGGGCTTTTCGCCGTACTTCTTCTGGTGCTTGTCCAGGAACTGCTGGTACTTGGGTCCCAGGGCCTCCACGGAGAGGTCCGGGCTGGAGTTGTAGACCCCCCGCGCCGCCTCCCCCGCGGCCTTCCAGAAGTCCGGGGAGAAGGTGCCGTCCGCGCTCATCAGCTTGACACCCTCCAGCCCTGCCACCTCCTTCGCCTGGCGGGTGATGTGGCCGCCCGCGGCGATGAAGATGGGGTAGTAGATGAGCTGCGGCTTGCCCGCGGCGATCCGCGTCAGCACGGGACGCATGTCCGTGTCGGTCGGGGACACCGCCTCCTGGGAGGTGATGGTGCCGCCCAGCCGCTTGAACACGTCCGCGAACACGTTCGCCAGCCCCTCCGCGTAGGGGCTGCCGTCATGGATGGTGGCCGCCCGCCGCAGGCCCAGCACGTGGTAGACGAACTGCGCGGCGGCGCGCCCCTGCACCAGGTCGTTGTGGGCGGTCCGCAGGTAACAGGCGTACTCCGGGCCCCGGTTGGGATCCGTGAGCTTCGGGGCGGTGTTGGACGGCGAGACCGTCACGATGCCCTGCTTGCACAGGATGGGTGCCCCGGGGACCGCCTCGCTGGAGCAGCTGCTGCCGATGGCAGCCACGATCTGCCGGTTGGCCGCGAGCTTGGTGGCCGCGGTGGTGCCACCTTCTGCGTTGCAACCGCTGTCCTCGCCGATCAGCCGCACGGGGTGGCCGGCCACCGTCTTCTTGTCGTCGATGGCGATCTCGATCCCCCGCCGGCTGTCAACGCCTAGGCTGGCGTCGGGCCCGGCCACCACCAGCCAGTACGCGATCACGATGGGCTGCCCGCGGGCCACGCGGACCACGCCCCAGTCGTCCGTCACCGGCCCCATCCGGACCGGCGCCGCATACGTCACCGCCCAGGACGTGACGGCGACCAGCGCCGCCACCAGGACGGCCCAAGTCGCTCTGGCCTTCCTCATCGCATCAGCCCCCCTTAACTGGCAGTTTTTGTGCACGCACGCGTACCGGTCAAGACTCCGTTCCCCTCCGGGCCTCACCCCCTTTCGAACCCACGTTTGCAGCCTGGCAGACCCCGCTCAGCAACGTAGGCTTCGCTAACCGTTTCCCCACTCCTGCCGGTGCTGCGGGCGGTCCGGCAGCTGGCGCATCCCGACCCGGAAGTTCAACGGGCCAGCTCGCTCACCCGGACCAGCCGCACCCCCGCCCGCTCGATCTCCGGCACCATCTCCGCCAGCACCTCCGCGGTGTGGGGCCGGTTCGCGTGCCCGATCCCCACCGCGCTGCCGTGGCGTCGCGCGAGTTCCACCAGCTGCCGGATCTGGCTGCGGACCGCCTCGGGCGAGGGGTCGTTGTCCAAGAACACCGCACGCCGGGCCACCCGTACCCCCAGTTCCTTCGCCACCGCCTCCGCGGCACTCTTCGGCGTGGTGCGGGAGTCCACGAAGAACATCCCGTGTTCCCCCAGGGCCCGCAGCACCGCCCTCATCACCCTCGGGTCGGCCGTGGCCTTGGAGCCCATGTGGTTGTTGGCCCCCACCGCCCCGGGCACGGCCTGCAGGGCGGACCTCACGGTCCGGGCGATGTCTTCGTCCGCCATGTCCACCCGCACGCCCAGCTCACCCAATCGAGACGCCAGCTCCGGGTCTTCCGGTTCCATGGGCAGGTGCAGGAGGACTTCCAGGCCGGCCTCCCGGGCCCTGCGGGCCAGTTCCTCCGAATAGGGGAGCCCCGGCAGGATGGCCAGGGTCAACGGCCGGCCGACCCTCAGGGCCCGGTCCAGCTCGTCCAGCCGCATCCCCGCGTCGTCCAGCACCACCGCCACCCGGACCTTCGGGGCGCTTCCGTCCTCGGAGGGCCACAGGTGGATCTGCAACACCGGCAGGACCTTGCCCCGGTGCTCCAGCCCCACCTCCAGCACCTGCCCACGACCCTCCGGACGGCTGGCCAGCAGCACGCCGCCTGCGTCCTCCGCGGCCTTCACCAGGGCACCGGTGGCGGCCTTGACGTTGGCGCCCGGCGGCAGCTGGACCCGGTAACGGGCGTGCCGCCAGAAGAGGGAGCCGTCCTGCCGCGCCTTGCTCCCCAGCGCCTCCCAGCGGGATCCCGCAGGCAGGGCCTGCAGCACCCTCCCGCGCAGAGCTGCGGCTTCTGGCTCCACGTCCAACCTTGCGGGCACCGGCGGGGGTGTCGGGGTCTCGACCCGCGGGGGCGTGGGAAGCTGGGCGGGCGGCTGCGCGGGCGGCCGGGTGCACGCGAAAGCCAACCCGGCCACCGCACCCGCCACCGCCGCCAGCCACATCCAGCGGCCGGAAGGGCGCCTGCCACGGCGTGGGGGTCGGGTTCTTGCCACAGCTCACCGGTTCCGGAGGACTTCCACCGCCCTGCGCAGCTGCTCTAGCCGGATGGCCTCCACCTCCCGGTCGGTCTTCCCCTCCACCCGGTCGCCCGCCAGCACGTCCGGCTGGATCCCCTTGCGGTGGATGTCCCGGCGCTTGGGGGTGAGGTACTTGGCGGTGGTGATGGTGGCTCCGCGGCCACCCGGCAGGTCCACCACGGTGGTGATGACCCCCTTCCCGAACGTCCGCTGGCCCACCAGCACCCCGGCCCCGGTGTCCTGCAGGGCGCCGGCCACGATCTCGCTGCAGGAGGCAGTACCCTCGTTCACCAGCACCACCACGGGCTTGCGGTACTTCTCCCGCGGGGTGGCGTTTACGGTTCGGGTGCGGCCGTCCCGGTCCACCTCGTGCACGATGGGCCCCCTCGGGACGAACCAGTCCGCCACCGCGGTGCACTGGTCCACCAGGCCCCCCGGGTTGAAGCGCAGGTCCAGAAGAAGCCCCCGGGCGTTGCGGGCTTCCGCACGGCGAAGTTGCGCGCTGAACCGTTCCGCGGTGTCCTGGTTGAAGGCCAGGATGCGCACGTAGGCGGCCTGGGCGGACCGTACCACCTGGCGCTCCGCGTCCGTGAGGGCCTCCTCGCCCTGCACGCTCACCACCTCGATCCGCGCCCGCGTGATGGAGACCTCGAAGGTGCGGTCCCCGCGCTGGATCCGGAGGCGCACGGTGCTACCCTCCGGCCCCCGGATCCGGGCCACCGCCTCCTCAATGGGCATGTCGCGGGTCGCGACGCCGTCCACGTGGGTGATGTGATCGCCGGCACGCAGCCCCGCCTTGGCCGCGGGGGTATCCGGGATGGGGGCTACCACCAGGAGCCGGCCGTCCTTCTTCTCGATGAAGATCCCGACCCCGTAGAAGAAGCCCCGGAAGTCCTCGCGGAACCTGCGGTAGCCCTGCGCGTCGAAGAAGGCGGTGTAGGGGTCCCCGAGGGCCTGGAGCATCCCGCGGGCGGCGCCGTCGTACAGCTTCCGCCAGTCCAGGTTGCGCTGGAGGTAGCTGCGCTGCAGGTGGTCCGCCAGGGCCTGCAGCATCCGCTGCCCCTCGGTGCGGGCGTCCGCCGCGGACGCCTGCCGCAGGCCCAGGGCGTACCCGGCGGAGAACACCAGGGACAACACCACCAGGGCCGCCAGGCCCGACAGCACCGGGTTGCGACGCTTCATCACCAAGACCCCCTCACAGACCGTCGGCGGTGCCGCCCCCGGCTCACCGGAGCGGGTCCACGGGTCGGCCGTTCAGCCGGATCTCGAAGTGCAGGTGAGGGCCGGTGCTGTACCCGGTGCTCCCCACCCTTCCCACTACCTCACCCGCGCCGACCCGCTGCCCGACGGACACCAGGATGGAGGACAGGTGACCGTAGAGGGTCGCGACACCGCCACCGTGGTCGACCACGACCAGTTTACCGTACCCCCCGAACCAGCCCGCGTACACCACCGTCCCTGGCCCAGCCGCCCGCACCGGTGTCCCCCACGGCGCGGCGATGTCCACCCCGTGGTGCGGGCGGACGATTCCGAACAGGGGGTGCCGGCGCAGCCCGAAACCGGAGGTCAGGGCCCCCCGTGCGGGCCACGCCAGCCCGAACCCAAGACGCCACCGCGGACCGGACCCCGCTCGCCCGACGGGCGCCAGACGCTGGAGCAGCGCCTCCAGCTTTCGGGAATCCTCCTCCAGCTCTTCCACCAGCCGTTCGTACGCCGCCCGCTCCCTCTGGACCCGGGCCAGTAAAGCGCGCTTGCGGGATTCTTCCTCGGCGACCCGCCGTCGCCGTTGCACCACGTCCGCCCGGAGCTGCTCCACCTCCGCCCGCTCCCGGGCCAGCTGGTCCCGCAACGCCTCCCACCGGCGCCGCTCGTCCTCCGTGTGGCGGACCAGCTCGGCGTCCTGGCGCACCAGGCGGCCGAGGAAGTCGAACCGCGTGAGGAAGGTGGAAAAGTCCGCGGACGCCAGCAGGACGTCCACGTAGGCCGCTCGCCCCCGGCGGTGAATGGCCCTCAGCCGCTCTTCCAGACGGCGCTGGAGGCTGTCCAAGCGTTTCCGGGACGCGGCCTCCCGGACCCGGCTGAGCGACTCCCGGGCCCGCACCGTTCGCAGCCGGCCCTCCACCGCCCGCAGCTCGCGCTCCAGCTGCTCCCGGGTCTGCTCGATGCGCTGCAGCTCGCCGAGGATGCTCCGTTCGGTCCTGCGGGCCTGGCTCAGCTCCTGCCGCGTCCGCTGCAGCTGCTGGCGTACCCGCTCCAGCTCCCTGCGCCGGTCGTGGTGGGCACCGGCCTGCGCGGGTTCGGGAGGCCCCAGCACCGCGGCCGCGAGCACGAGAAGGAGGAAGGAGCGGCGTTTCACCGGGCCAGAAAGCGCCTCACGGACACCGCAGCGCCCAACAGCCCCACCGAGGTGCCCGCCGCCAGCAGGCTCGCCACTAGGGGCAGGATCACCCGGGAGGGTGGCAGCACGGGGAGGAAGGGCCACGCCTGCTGCAGGCGCGCCACCGCCCAAGGGTAGAAAACCGTCCACAGCGCGGACGCGCACACTGCACCCACGAGCCCCTGCAGCAATCCCTCTACCAGGAACGGCCAGCGCACGAACCAACCGGTGGCGCCCACCAAGCGCATGATCTCGACCTCCTGCTGTCTGGCCAGCACCGTCAGCCGCAGGGCGTTGGTGCTGACCACCACCGACACAGCCCCCAGGACGGCCGTGGCTGCCGCGCCCGCGCCCCGGACTAGGCGGGTCAGGGCCAGCACGCGGTCCGTGGCGTCCTCCCCGTAGGTCACCTCCACGACTCCGGGCACCGACCGCAGGGCCTCGGCCACTCGGCGCACGTCCTGGGCCTGCTCGGGCCGCACCTCGAAGGTGTCGGGGAGCGGGTTCTGCCGCACCGCCTGCTCGAGCTCCACGCCGCCCAGAGCCTCCTCCAGCCTGCGCAGCGCTTCCTCCCGCGGCACGAAGGACACCGTCCGGACCCCGGGGATCCGCTCCGCGGCCCGGCGCGCGGCCTCCCGCTGGGCGGGCGAGAGGCCGTCCCGCAGGTACGCGACCGCCACCAGCTGCGCCTCCACCCGGGCTGCCACCGCCTGCAGGTTCCACAGGGTTACCAGGGCCCCGCCGAAGGCCAGCAGCGCCGCCAGGATGGAGCTCACCGCGGCCGCGGACATCAGCCCGTTCCGCCAGAACCCCACCACACCCTCGCGGGTCAAAAACGCCACGGAGGAGGCGGCAGCCCCAAGGCGCGACGCCTTCCGCGGCGGGGGCCCGGCCACGGACAGAGCCGCGGGACGTTCAGGGAACGGCGCGAGGCTTCGCATACCGTCCCCAGACCTCGTCCCGGACCACCTGCCCTTCCTGCAGTTCCACCACTCGACGCCGCAGGATGTCCACCACGGTCTTGTTGTGGGTGGTCATGACCACCGTGGTACCGCGCAGGTTGATCCGCGAAAGCAGCTTCACGATGTCCCAGGAGGTGTCGGGATCCAGGTTGCCGGTGGGCTCGTCGGCCAGCAGGATCCGGGGCTGGTTCGCCAGCGCGCGGGCGATGCTGGCCCGCTGCTGCTCCCCACCCGACAGCTGCCGGGGGAACGCGTCCGCACGGTCCCACAGCCCGACCAGCTCCAGGGCCGCCCGCACGCGGGCGGGGATCCACGCGGGGGGTGTGCCCACCGCGCGAAGGGCGAACGCCACGTTCTCGTACACGGTGCGGTCAGAAAGCAACTTGAAGTCCTGGAAGACCACGCCCAGCTGCCGGCGCAGAAACGGCACCTGCCCGGGTCGCAGCCGGTGCACGTCCCACCCGGCCACCCGTACCTGGCCGCGGGTGGGCAGCTCGTCCCGGTACAAAAGGCGCAGGAGGGTGGACTTGCCCGCGCCGGTAGGCCCCACCAGGAACACGAACTCCCCCTCTTCCACGGAGAGGGAGACGTCACGGAGGGCCACCCGGCCGCCGGGGTAGACCTTGTGGACGCCTTCCAGCTCGATGAGGGGCACGGCCCGTTGCTCCGTCGACCGCTGCGTCGTCTGCCGCCAACCCAGCCCACAAACCCGGGCTCTTGGCCCTGTGTTCGGCCCGCTAGCCCGGGAATCCTCCCCGGAGGAGGCGGTCCAGCTCCCACCTCCCGAGCGCGGAGAGGAGCGCCGGGCAGGTGAGGTCCATCTGCAGCGGGGTTACCGACACGAAGCCGTGACTGAGGGCGTGGCTGTCGGTGCCGGGCTCTGCCTCCTCCGGTGAGGTCCGCTCCCCCGCGATCCAGTAGTACGGCCGGCCGCGGGGGTCCGTGCGCCGCTCCAGCCGGGTGCGGTACCGCCGCGCGCTCTGACGGGTGACCTGGACTCCGCGGATCTGCCCCACGTCCAGGTTCGGCACGTTCACGTTCAGGAGCGCGTCCGGAGGGATCCCCCGCCGGCACACCTCCTCCGCCAGCGCGGCCGCGAAGGTCGCCGCCACCTCGTACCGGGGGTCCCGCTCCGCGTCCAGGGACACCGCGATAGCGGGGATGCCCAGGATGGCGGCCTCCATGGCGCCGGAAACCGTACCGGAGTAGGTGAGGTCGTGCCCGATGTTGGGCCCGAGGTTGATCCCGCACAGTACCACGTCGGGCCGGGCCGGCAGCAGCCCGTACACCGCCAGCAGGACGCAGTCCGCAGGGGTCCCCGTGGCGGCCCACGCCACGGCACCCGATCCGGGGATCCTCGCGGGCGCCACCCGCAGGGGCTTGTGGAGGGTGATGGCGTGCCCGCTCGCGGACCGGTCGTGGTGGGGAGCCACCACCGTCACCTCCCCCACCCGCTCGCAGGCCCGCACGAGGGCGTGGAGCCCCTCCGCCTCGATGCCGTCGTCGTTGGTGACGAGAATCCGCACGCGCAGAGCAGCGGCCCGACCCCGCCCGGCTGTCAGGCCTCCCGCGGAGACTCGGCTTGTGCCACGGACTCCTCCACCCAGGCCCGGTACGCGGGCAGGGCGTCCTCCACGGGCAGGCTCACGACCTCGGGGACCTGGTAGGGGTGGAGGGCGGCGATGCGGTCCCGCAGCTCCGGGAACCGCTGGCGGGTGGTCTTGACCACCAGCAGGACCTCGCCTGCCTCCTCCACCGCGCCCTGCCAGCGGTACACCGACCGCACCCCCGGCACCACGTTCACGCACGCGGCCAGGCGTTCTTCCACCAGGGCCCGGGCGATACGGTGGGCGTCCTCCGGGTGCGGGGCGGTGACCAGACAGACCAGCATGGCGAACCTAGTCCTGGTCCCGCCACCAGTCGGGGGAGACGTCGCGCTCGGTCTTGAAAACCCGGACCGTGGGCCGGGCGGGTGCTCCCGCCCGCTCCCGGGCGACCCGGGACCGCAGCTGCTCGTACTCCCGGAGGTCGGTGAGTACCTTGATGGTGTTCCACACCACCTCCTCCAGCTGCGGGTTCGCACCCTTCAGCAGCCCCAGAAGCGGCTCGATGACGCTCTTGTCGTGCAGCTTGCCCAGCAGCCGGATGGCGAGCCGCTGCACCTCCGCGTCCTCGTCCCTCAGAAGGCCCAATAGGGTCTCCTTGGCCCGCGCGCCCTCCACCTCGAACAGGGCGCGCAGGGCGAACTTCCGTACCTTCGGGTTCCCGCCGGCCACCGCGGTCCGCAGGGCCTGCAGGGCCTCCGGCGTGGAGGCCAGCCTGCGGAAGGCCGCCGCCACCTCCCTGGGCAGCTGGACGTCCCGATCCCCGGAGGGGGCCTCCAGGACCCCCCGCTCCTCCAGCCGGGGCAGGGTGTTCACCACGGTCTCCTGCAGCCGGGGGTCGGTCAGGAAGAGCCGGACCAGGGGCTCCACGGCGCGCTCGTCCCCCAGCCTGCCCAGCAGGGCCACCGCGTACGCGCGCACGTACTGGTTCTCCTCCTCCAGGGCGCCCAGCAGCGGCTCCACCGCCCTGCCCTTGATGTCCTCGATGATCCGCAGCACCTGGTTGTGCACGCGCCGCCGCAGGTTCCGGTCCTTGAAGGTCTCCAGCAGGGGCCGGACCGCGGGTGCGCCGATGCGCACCAGGGCCTGGCTGGCCGCGTTCTGCAGCGTGCGCTCCCGCCGGCCCAGGACCCGGATGAGTCCGTCCACCGCTCCGGCGTCCACCGCCTGCTGGACCTGGGTCACCGCCTCCTGGACCACCTGCTCCGACCGGTCCCCCAGGGCGAAGCGGATTCCCTCGAGGGCCCTCGGGTCCCTCACCCGCAGCCGGCCCAGGGCGTGCACCGCGCTCTTGCGCACGTACTCGTCCGGGTCGTCCAGGATCCGGCTGAGGGCGTCGATGGCCTCCGCCACCACGGTGGCCGGAGCCTCGGGGGCGTCCAGCTTGCCCAGGCTCAGGGCCGCGTCGCTGCGGACCGTCGCGTCCGGGCTGCGCAGCCGTTCCGTAGCGTCCTTCACCAGTTGCTGCCAGCTGTCCTTCGCCATCGCACAACTCCTTCGGCGCCCGTTAACCTGTGGGCGTAACTCCCCTGCCTTTTGGGTCGAACACGGATCCGCGAGAGGTGGGCGCCTGCGCTATTCTCCCACGACCGGCAGCTCCCTGGCAAACCCACGACGTTGCAGCCCCGGGCCGGGGCCCGTATACTGGCTTCGAACAGGCGCTCGACCATGGGAGCACCGTCTTCCTCCCCACGCAAGCGGGCCGCGCGGTTCGCCAACCCCGCGGAGGAGGAGTTCGCCCGTATTCTGGACTTCTACGGGATCCGGTGGGAGTACGAGCCGCGGTCCTTCGTCCTGAGCTGGGACCGGGAAGGCCGTCCCCGGGAGCGCTTCACCCCGGACTTCTACCTCCCCGACTTCGACCTGTACATCGAGCTGACGACCCTCAAGCAGGCCCTGGTCACCCGGAAGAACCGTAAGATCCGGCGGCTCCGGCAGCTGTACCCCAACGTGAACCTCCGCGTGTTCTACGGCCGCGACTTCCGCAGCCTCCTGTTGAAGTACGGCCTCCGGCCGCCGGCGGGCTCGGCCGCGTCCCGCTCTGGCTCCTCATGAGCGCCCTCCGGAGTCTGGACGAGGACATCCAGGAGGTGCTGTTCGACGAGGCCGCCCTCCAGCGGCGGGTGCGGGAGCTGGCGGCGGAGCTGGAACGGGACTACGCGGGGCTGCGGCCCCTGCTGGTGGGCATGCTGCGGGGTTCCGTGTACTTCCTCTCGGACCTCAGCCGGGCCCTGCGCATCCCCCACGAGATCGACTTCATGGCCATCGCCGCCTACGGCTCCCGGCACGCGGCCACCGGCGCGGTCCGGCTGCTCAAGGACCTCGACGAGGAGATCACCGACCGCCACGTGGTCCTGGTGGAGGACATCGTGGACACCGGCCTCACCGCCGCCTACCTGACCCGCCTGCTGCGGGCGCGCCGGCCCGCCAGCCTGGTCATCTGCACCCTGCTGGACAAGCGGGTTCGGCGCATCGCGCCCAACCTGCCCCTGGCGTACGTGGGATTTGAGGTACCGGACCGGTTCGTAGTGGGTTACGGGCTGGACTACCGCCAGCTGTACCGGAACCTCCCGTACATCGGGGTCCTTCGGGACGAACTCCTCAGCTCGGGAGGCCCCCCCTAGGGCCTACTCCGTCTGGGCGCCCACGGGCTCCCGCCGCCCTTCGAAGACCACCTTGCCGTCCCGCACGTCCGCGATCACGTGGTCCCCCTGGCGGAACCGCCCGCGCAGCAGCTCGTCCGACAGGGGGTCTTCCACCAGGCGCTGGATGGCGCGCCGCAGGGGCCGGGCGCCGTACTGGGGGTCGAAGCCTTCCTGGACCAGCAGCTCCCGCAGGGCGTCAGTGAACTCGATCTCCATCCCCTGGCCCCGCAGCTCCCGCCGCACCCGCTCCAGGAGGATGCGGACGATGGAGTGCATCTGCTCCTTCGTGAGCGGCCGGAACACGATGATCTCGTCGATGCGGTTCAGGAACTCCGGGCGGAAGGTGCGCTTGAGCTCCTCCATCACCAGGTCCCGCATCCGCTCGTAGGCCCGCTGCTGCTCCACCCGCTCGTCCGTGGTGGCCCGGAAGCCCAACACCGGCGCGTCCCGTTCGATCTGCGGGGCGCCCACGTTGCTGGTCATGATGAGGACGGTGTTCTTGAAGTCCACGGTCCGCCCCTGGGCGTCCGTGAGCCGGCCGTCGTCCAGGATCTGCAAAAGGACGTTGAAGACCTCGGGGTGCGCCTTCTCGATCTCGTCCAGCAGCACCACGGAGTACGGCCGACGGCGGACCTGCTCCGTGAGCTGGCCGCCCTCCTCGTAGCCCACGTACCCGGGCGGCGCGCCCACCAGGCGCGAGACCGTGTGCCGCTCGCTGTACTCCGACATGTCGATGCGGATCAGGGCGTTCTCATCCCCGAAGAGGAACTCCGCGAGGGCACGGGCCAGCTCCGTCTTGCCCACGCCCGTGGGCCCCAGGAAGATGAAGGACCCGATGGGCCGCTTGGGGTCCTTCAGGCCCGCCCGGGCGCGGCGGACCGCCCGCGACACCGCCGCCACCGCCTCCTCCTGGCCCACGATCCGCTCGTGCAGCTTCTCCTCCATCTTGAGGAGCTTTTCGGTCTCCTCCTGCATGAGCTTGGTCACGGGGATGCCCGTCCAGCTGGACACGATCTCCGCGATGTCGTCCTCCGTGACCACGGTGAGGTCCCGACCCCGCTGGCTGCGGCGGCTGGCCTCCAGCTCCTCCAGCTTCTGCCGCAGGGCCTTCTCCCGGTCCCGCAGCTGCGCGGCCCGCTCGAAGTCCTGGTTCTTGATGGCCTCCTCCTTCTCCCGGCGGGTCTTCTCCACCCGCTCCATGGCCTGCCGGACCTCGCTGGGGAGGAAGGAGGCCTGCAGCCGGATGCGGCTCGCGGCCTCGTCCATCAGGTCGATGGCCTTGTCGGGGAGGAACCGGTCCGTGATGTACTTCTCCGCCAGGGTGGCCGCGGCCACCAGGGCGCCGTCGCTGATCCGGACGCCGTGGTGTGCCTCGTACCGCTCCCGCAGGCCCCGGAGGATCTCCACGGTCTGCTCCACCGTGGGCTCCGCCACCAGGATGGGCGCAAAACGGCGCTCCAGGGCCGCGTCGCGCTCGATGTACTTCCGGAACTCATCGAGGGTGGTGGCCCCGATGCACTGCAGCTCCCCGCGGGCGAGGGCGGGCTTGAGGATGTTGCTGGCGTCGATGGCCCCCTCCGCAGCCCCCGCGCCCACCAGGGTGTGCAGCTCGTCCACGAACAGGATGACCTCGCCCTGGGCCTTGCGGATCTCGTCCATCACCTTCTTCATGCGCTCTTCGAACTCGCCGCGGTACTTGGTGCCGGCCACCAGAGCCGCAAGGTCCAGCTGCACCACCCGCTTGCCCCGCAGGCTCTCCGGCACGTCCCCCCGGACGATGCGCTGCGCCAGGCCCTCCACGATGGCGGTCTTTCCGACTCCGGGTTCGCCGATGAGGGCCGGGTTGTTCTTGGTCCGCCGGCTGAGGATCTGGATGACCCGCTCGATCTCCCGCTCCCGGCCGATGACGGGGTCCAGCTTGCCCTCCCGGGCCATCTTGGTCAGGTCCCGGCCGAACTCGTCCAGCGTGGGCGTCTTGCTGGAAGGCCGCGTGTACGTGGACGTCCCCTCCTCCCCGAGCAGGTACACCACCTGGGCCCGGACCCGTTCCAGATCCGCTCCCATGGCCTCGAGCACCCGGGCTGCTACCCCTTCGCCCTCCCGGATGAGACCCAACAGCAGGTGCTCGGTGCCGATGTAGTTGTGGCCGAGCCGCCGCGCCTCGTCCAGCGCCAGCTCCAGCACCTTCTTGGCGCGCGGGGTGAAGGTCACCTCCTCGTACGGGGTACGGTCGCCGCGGCCGATGGCGCTCTCGATCTCCGCCCGGATGCGCTCCGGCGAGATGTGCAGGCTCTCCAGGACCTTGCTGGCCACCCCCTCGCCTTCCCGAACGATCCCCAGCAGGATGTGCTCGGTGCCCACCGCGCTGTGGTTCAACCGTTTCGCCTCATCCTGGGCCAGGATGATCACGCGCCGCGCGCGCTCCGTGAACCGCTCGAACATCGGCATCCGCTGCCCCCTACCGGCCTCGCCCTCCGGATCGGTCCTCCCGACCTTCCTCCACAGGAGGGTTTCGCAACCCGGGTCTTTCCCTCCTTCATCCTGATCTCGGCGCCGGCACTGCCGGCCACCGGTCCAACGCCGCCGCCGGCCGCGT
Source organism: bacterium (assembly GCA_046289555.1). Lineage (GTDB taxonomy): Bacteria > Sysuimicrobiota > Sysuimicrobiia > Sysuimicrobiales > Sysuimicrobiaceae > Tepidifontimicrobium. The sequence goes on along the minus strand of JBKBVM010000012.1, from coordinate 3,593 downwards.
TCATTCCCGCGCCGACCTCAAACAGAGAACCGCCGGCGGCCCGGCGGCTCCCGCGCTGCGCAGAACCGGACCGGGGCTAGGAACCCAGGTCCGTGATCTGCAGCCGCAAGAAGCCCGCAGGCACCTGCACCTCCACCACCTCTCCGGGACGCCGCCCCAGCAGGGCGCGCCCCACCGGCGACTCGTTGGAGATGCGGGCCTGCGAGGGGTCCGCCTCCGCCGAACCCACGATCCAGTACTCGTACTCCTCCCCGTTCGCCAGGTCCCGGACCCGGACCCGGGATCCCACGGTCACCTCCCCGGAGGCCCCGTTGCCCTGGATGACCTTGGCGTTCCGCAACAGCTGCTCCAGGGCCAGGATCCGCCCCTCCACGAAGGCCTGCTCGTTCTTCGCGTCCTCGTACTCCGAGTTCTCGCTCAGGTCGCCGAAGGCCTTGGCCTGCTTGATCCGCTCGGCCACTTCCTTGCGCTTGACGGTCTTCAGGTACTCCAGCTCCTCCTCCAGCCGCCTGAGCCCTTCCGGGGTGAGGAACGTCTCCTTCTCCATACCGTCTCCCGGTCGTCCCGGCTTTTCGCCGGTGGACTCCACAGGGGACGTGGGCAAAAACCGTGCCGCGGGAAAAGAAAACACCGTGGGCCCGCGCCCACAGCGTCCCCTGTTTCCTGGTGTATTATACGGCGCCGCCTCCGGCTCCTTCAAATCCTTCAAACCGGGGCGCACCCGCCACGCGGAGGCCCCGGGTCCGCTTCCGGATCCGCTCGACCTCCTCGTCGCCGATGGCCCGCTCGAACCGTCGGAAGCCTGCCAGCCGGAACCCGTGCTTGCGTGCGATGCGGGCGATCTCCTCCACCCGGTCCAGCCGGACGTCCCCGCCCACGGTGTAGGACTCGTACCGGCCCTCCAGGGCTAACGCCATGGTCTCGGCCATGCACGCCTCGCAGGTGCCGGGGGGGAAGCCGAAGTCCAAACCGAAGTCCACCTCCCCTGGGACCTGGATCACCCCCCCGTCCAGGACCAGCACGTCGTCGCGGCGCGCGTACACCTCCCGGGACACGTTCCGGGGCCGGGCCACGTCGCACACCACCGCGCCCGGCTTCAGGTCCTCCGGCTCCACCAACACCGTGGTGGCGCTGGTGACCGTCAGCACGATGTCCGCCCCCCGCACGGCCTCCCGGACCCGGTCGGTGGCCTCCACAGAGCAGGCCGATTCCGCCCGGATCTGATCTGCCAGCTGCTCCAAACGTTCCCGCCCGCGGGCCACCAGGGTCAGCTGCCCCACCTGGCGGGCCAGCAGCCGGGCACACGCGGCCCCGATGGCGCCCGTGGCTCCCACCACCGCAGCGCGCGCTCGGGAGGGGACGATGTCCAGGCGCTGCGCGGCCACCAGGGCGCCCTCCACCGCGGTGGCGGCGGTGTACGAGTTGCCCGTGGTCACGGGGATGGGCGACCGCGCGGCCACCGTCACCCCGCGGTCACCCACGATCTTGGTGAAGGCCCCGAGCCCCAGGATGCGGGCTCCCAGCCGGTGGGCGATCTCCGCGCAGCGTACGAGACGGCGGTAGACGAACTCCGGGTCCGAGGCCAGCAGGACCCGGGGAGTGAGGGGCAGTCCGATGAACCACCCCTCCGCCTGTTTCCCGACCGCGGAGCGAATCCCGGTGATGTGGGAGACCACCAGGGGCGGTACCCTGCGGAAGGCCGCCTCTACCCACCGGGGTGGCAACGCCCGGGTGAAGGGGTACTTGCGGGCGAAGTCCTCCGCCTGGAGCGGGTGGATCACGAAGGCGAAACGCTCCACCGCTTACGCCGTCCTTCCCCCCGCCGCGTCCTGGGCCTGACGGTCGTACAGGCGGCGCAGCTCCTCCCCGCGCGGGGCGTTCAGCCACTCCACCCGCGGCCGGAAGCCCAGGCGCTGCATCCACTCCACGTACTCCCCGGGCGCGATGGCCTCCGGAGGCTTGCCCGCGAACGCCACCACCAGCGCCTGGAACACGTTGGTTCCCAGGGACCGGCCGCCGATCTCCGGCGTCACAGTGACCAGCAACGCCACGCCGCGCCGCCGCAGCTCCTCCACGTCCTGGCGCGTGAGGGTCTGGCTCAGCACCACCTTGTCCTGTAGGTCGTCGGGCATGTACCGGCGGATGAAGTGGAAGTCCCCCGCCACCACCTCGGCCCAGCGGAAATACCCGCCGTACCGCGGGGTGGTACGCTCCTGCCGGGCCCCGGTGGGGTACAGCCACCCCACCGGCAGCCGGGTGAGGAAGGGAAGCAGCAGGGCAGCCAGGACGTGTACCGCGTGCAGCGACCGCAGGGGGAAGGGCAGACCTAGCGCGAACAGGAAGTCCCCGTAGACCACCTGGGCTCCCGCACGGGTGAAGGCTTCCGCCATCCCGTACCGGTCCACGGAACTCACCTGCAGCACCCGGCGGCCGCGCAGGGAGTAGCCTACCACCTCGGGCAGGTAGTGCAGGACCACGTACGGCTCCCACGCCTGCTTGAGCCCGCTTCCGTCTACCACCGGCGTGTGCCGGACCCGGCGCGCCAGACGCACCGCGTCCCGCAGGTAGTACCGCCGGCTGCCCGCCTGCAGGAACAGGTCCATGCCCCCGAGCCCGATGGCATCCGCCTGCCCGTCCAGGGACTCCAGCAGCTGCGCGCATCGGCGCAGGTCCCCGTCGGTCCCCACCCGCTCCACGACCACCGGCTCGCCCAGTAGCTCCAGCTCCAGGCGGCTGTCCCGACGGGACGAGCCGAGGCTCACGCTGACGATCCGCTTCACGACGCCAATGTACCACGCCGTGCGGCCCGAGCTGCCGGCGGGACCGTCGCCTACCGGACCTCGGCCCGTCGGTTCCGGAGGAACAGGATCCGCAAGCCCTCCAGGGTCAGCAGGGGGTCATGGTGGTGGATGCACGTCAGTTCCTCCGCCAGCAGCCGGGCCCAGCCGCCCGTGGCGATCACGGTGGCGGGTTCGCCCAGCTCCCGCTGGATGCGCCGGACGATCTCCTCCACCTGCCCCACGAACCCGTAGTACACCCCCGCCTGCATGGCCGCCACGGTGGACCGGCCGATGGCGCTGCGCGGCTTCTCCAGGTCGATGCGGGGCAGCTGCGCGGTGTGCTCCGCCAGGGCGTCCAGGGAGATCCCGATCCCGGGCGCGATGGCCCCACCCAGGAAGTCGCCGTCCCGGGAGACCGCGGTGAAGGTGGTGGCCGTGCCGAAGTCGCACACCACGCTGGGCCCCCCGTACCTGGCGAAGGCGGCCACCGCGTTGCAGATGCGGTCGGCGCCCACCTCCCGCGGGTTCTCGTACAGGATCCGCATCCCCGTGCGGATGCCGGGCCCCACCACCAACGGCTGCGTCCGGAAGTACCGCTCGCAGAGCCGTTCCATGGTGTCCAGCAGGGGCGGTACCACGCACGACACCGCCACGTCCGTCACGTCGCGGAGGGCCAGCCCCGCGTGCTCGAACAGGTGGGCGAACAGGATGCCGTACTCATCCTCCGTCTTCCTCAACTCCGTGGACACCCGCCAGTGCACCCGCGGCTGGGCATCCCTTTCGGGGTCAGCGTAGACGGCCAGCTTGATCTGG
>JBKBVM010000129.1:0-4993 GCA_046289555.1 bacterium | reverse complement strand
CCGTGGCGGAGCGGATCCTGCGCCGGGACGAGTTGCCCGTGTATGTGATCAGCGTGGCCGCGGAGCTGTCCGGGGTGCACCCCCGGACCCTGCGGATCTACGAGGCGAAGGGCCTGATCCGTCCGGCCCGCCGGAAGCACATCCGGCTGTTCAGTGAGCGGGATGTGCAGCGGGTGAGGCTGATCCAGTACCTGACGCAGGAGGTGGGGCTGAACCTGGCCGGGGTGCGGCTGTTCCTGGAGATCCAGGAACGGCACGAGGAGGTGGCCCGGTGGTTGCTGGAGCTGTGCGACACCCAAACGGAAAGGAGGGGACGGCGATGAGCATCCTGCGGTGGGATCCCTTTGAGGAGCTGCGTGAGATGCAGCGGTCGCTGGACCGGCTGTTCGACGAGCTGACCGGCCGACGGCCGCTCCGACGTCGGGAGCCGCGGGAGCCGGTGGTGTGGGAGCCCGCGGTGGAGGTGTTCGAGACGGACCAGGACGTGGTGGTCCGGGCAGAGCTGCCGGGGGTGGACCCCAAGAACGTGAACGTGACCGTGCAGGACAACACCGTCACCATCGAGGCGGAGGCGAAGGAGGAGCAGGAGGAGCGCGGCCGCAACTACCTGCGGCGGGAGCTGCGCTACGGGCAGTTCTGCCGGACCCTGGCGCTGCCGACGGAGGTGAAGGCGGAGGAGGCGAAGGCCACCTACCGCAACGGCGTGCTGGAGCTGCGGGTGCCCAAGAGCGAACGGGCCAAGCCCAAGCAGGTGAAGGTGGAGGTCCGGTGAGCTGAAGTCGTCGACAACTGGGGGCGGCCCCCAGGGGCCGCCCCCAACCGGGAGGGAGCGGAGATGGGCAGGGTCGTCGGCATCGATCTCGGAACCACCAACTCGGTCATCGCGGCCATGGTGGGGGGGGAGCCGGTGGTGATCCCGAACCGGGAGGGAAGCCGCCTCACCCCCTCCGTGGTGGCCTTCACCAAGACGGGGGAGCGGCTGGTGGGCCAGATGGCCAAGCGTCAGGCCATCCTCAACCCCGAGAACACCATCTACTCCATCAAACGGTTCATGGGGCGCCGCTTCCACGAGGTGGAGGTGGAGCGGAAGATGGTGCCCTACAAGGTGGTGGAGGGCCAACACGGGATGGCGGTGGTGGAGATCCCCGCCGCGGGCCGCACCTTCACCCCGGAGGAGATCTCCGCCATGATCCTGCAGAAGCTGAAGGAGGACGCGGAGGCCTACCTGGGGGAGAAGGTGGAGGCCGCGGTGATCACCGTGCCCGCCTACTTCAACGACGCCCAGCGGACCGCCACCAAGAACGCGGGGGAGATCGCGGGCTTGAAGGTCCTGCGGATCATCAACGAGCCCACCGCGGCCTGCCTGGCGTACGGGCTGGACAAGAAGGGCTCGGAGACGGTGCTGGTGTGGGACCTGGGTGGAGGGACCTTCGACGTCTCCGTCCTGGAGATCGGCGAGGGCGTGTTCCAGGTGCGGGCCACCGCGGGGGACACCCACCTCGGCGGGGACGACTGGGACGAACGGATCGTGAACTGGCTGGCCGACGAGTTCCGCAAGCAGCACGGCATCGACCTGCGGCAGGACCGGCAGGCGCTGCAGCGGCTCCGGGAGGCGGCGGAGCGGGCCAAGATCGAACTCAGCGCGATGGTGCAGACCACCATCAACCTCCCCTTCATCACCGCCGACGCCACGGGGCCCAAGCACCTGGACATGGTGCTGACCCGGGCCAAGTTCGAGGAGCTCACCGCGGACCTGGTGGAGCGGTGCATCGGCCCGTTCCGGCAGGCCCTCCAGGACGCCAAGCTCAGCGAGCGGGACCTGCACGAGGTCATCCTGGTGGGCGGCAGCACCCGCATGCCCATGATCCAGGAGCTGGTGCGCCGGCTCACGGGGAAGGAGCCCAACAAGGAGGTGCACCCGGACGAGGTGGTGGCCATCGGCGCCGCCATCCAGGCGGGCGTGCTGGCGGGCGAGGTGCGGGACGTGGTGCTCCTGGACGTGACCCCGCTGTCCCTGGGCATCGAGACCCTGGGCGGGGTGATGACCGTCCTGATCCCCCGCAACACCACCATCCCCACCCGCAAGAGCGAGACCTTCACCACCGCGGAGGACGGCCAGACGCAGGTGGAGATCCACGTGCTGCAGGGCGAGCGGCCCATGGCCCGCGACAACCGCACCCTGGGCCGGTTCATCCTGGACGGGATCCCGCCCGCGCCGCGGGGCGTGCCCAAGATCGAGGTGACCTTCGACATCGACGCCAACGGGATCCTGGCGGTGTCCGCCAAGGACCTGGCCACGGGCCGCGAGCAGTCCATCAAGATCACGGGCACCTCCACCCTGACCCGGGAGGAGGTGGAGCGGATGATCCGGGAGGCGGAGGCCCACGCGGAGGAGGACCGCCGGAAGCGGGAGGAGGCGGAGATCCTGAACCGCGGGGACAGCCTCGCCTACCAGACGGAGCGGCTGCTCCGGGACCAGGCCAAGTCGGTGTCCGAGGCGGACCGGCGGGAGTTGGAGCAGAAGGTGGCAGAGCTTCGCCAGGCGGTGCAGGCCCGCGACGTGGCCCGGGTCCGGCAGCTGTCGGACGAGGTGCAGCGGCTCACCTACAGGTTGAGCGAGCTGTTGTACCGGGGCGCTGCTACGGGCGCCAGTACCGGGAGCAAGGAGACCCGGGGCGACGGCGAGGTGATCGACGCGGACTACAAGCCCAGTGAGTAGGCGTGGGGACACAGCACGCGTAACCGGGCCCTAAAGCCGCGTGGGCGAGTTCTGGGGCCCGGCAGGCGTGGAGGGTTCGGAGGATGTTGGAGGAGCGTCGGGAGCCGGAGGGTGTGGAGCCGCAGGGGGACATGGAGGCGCCCCAGGCAGGGGCAGAAGGGTCCGCCGGGGTGGCCGAGGAGGCGGGGCCCGAAGCCGCTGCGGCGGTGAGCCCTGAGGAGGTGGCAGCCCTGCGGGAGGAGCTGGAGCGCTACCGTCAGGAGGCGGAGCGCAACTGGCAGCAGTTCCTCCACGCGGCCGCGGACCTGGAGAACTACAAGAAGGCCGCAGCACGCATGCAGCGGGACGCGGTGGAGCGCACCCGTCGGCAGGTGCTGCTGGTGGTGCTTTCCGCCGTGGACGACCTGGAGCGGGCCATCGGGTACGCGGAGCGCGGTGCGGACCACGAGCTGGTGGCCGGCATCCTGGAGGGACTTCGGATGACCCACCGGTCCGTGCTGGAGCAGCTGCGGAGCCTGGGGGTGGAGCGGATGGAGGCCACAGGGGAGCGCTTCGACCCCGCACGGCACGAGGCGGTGGAGGTCGCCTCCGCGGAGGAGGCGGGAGTGGAACCCGGGACCGTGCTGGGAGTGATCCAGCACGGGTACGTGCTGGACGGCCGGGTCCTGCGGCCCGCGCGGGTACGGGTGGCCCAGTAGGGGGCCGCGGCGTTGAACGCCATGGAGTTCAAGGACTACTACCGGATCCTGGGCGTGGACCGGAAGGCTGACAGCAAGGCCATCGGGGAGGCCTTCCGGCGGCTGGCGCGGCAGTACCACCCCGACGTGAACAAGGACCCCAAGGCCGCGGAGAAGTTCAAGGAGATCAACGAAGCCTACCAGGTGCTGAGCGACCCCGAAAAGCGTGCCCGCTACGACCAGATGCTGGAGCTGCGGGAGCGGGGGATGCCGTGGGAGCAGGTTTTCACGCGCCCCGGCGGGGGCCCGCGGCCGGAGGAGTGGACGGTACTGTTCGAGCAGCCCCAGGACCTGTTCGGAGGGTTCTCCGAGTTCTTCCGCCGGTTCTTCGCAGACCTGGGCGGGGAACCCTTCGAGGCCAGTCGGGTGTGGTCGAGGCCACCGGTGGCTGCCACCGCGGAGATCAGCCTGGAGGAGGCCTTCCGCGGTACGGAGCGCGAGCTGGTGGTGCGCAACGGCTTCCCGCGGCGGGTCACCGTGCGCATCCCCCCCGGGGTCCGGACCGGGCAGAAGGTCCGGGTGCGGGGTGCTGCGGACGGGGACGTCTACGTGGAGGTCCGGGTGCAGCCCCACCCCGTGTTCACCCGGGAGGGGGACGACTTGGTCTGTGAGATCCCCGTGTCGTTGACGGAGGCGCTTTTGGGAGCGGAGATCGAGGTGCCCACCCTGGAGGGGAAGGTCAGGGTTCGCGTCCCCCCGGAGACGCAGCAGGGTCAGGTGCTGCGGCTCCGGGGGCTCGGGATGCCCCGGCTGCAGGCTGGGGGGCGCGGCGACCTGCTGGTGCGGGTGAAGGTGGTGCTGCCGCGAGGGCTGTCCGCAGAGGAGCGGAGGCTGGTGGAGCAGCTGGCGAAGCTGAGGCGGGAGAACCCCCGGGCCGGAATGGGGCTCAAGTAGGGGTTGAGGACGAGGTGAAACGGCGATGCGGTGGGAGAAGCTGACGGAGAAGTCCCAGGAGGCCATGCTCCGGGCCCAGGAGCTGGCCCGGGAGCGCCACCACCCCCAGGTGGACACGGAGCACCTGCTGGTGGCGCTGCTGGACCAGGCGGACGGCGTGGTCCCGCAGGTGCTGCAGCGGGCGGGGGCTTCCCTGCCGCGCATCCGGCAACAGGTAGAGCAGGCCCTGGCGGCCCTGCCGCAGGTGCACGGCACCGCGGAGCTGTACGTGGCGCCCGGGCTCCGACGGGTGTGGGAGGCGGCGGAGCGCGAGGCGCAGCGCATGGGCGACGAGTACACCAGCACGGAGCACTTCCTCCTCGCCCTCGCGGACGCTCCCCAGACGGGAGCCGGTCGGGTGCTCCAGCAGAACGGGGTCACCAAGGAGGCGGTCCTGCGGGCCCTGTCCGAGGTCCGGGGACGCGTGCGGGTCACCGACCCCCGGCCGGAGGCCAAGTACCAGGTGCTGGAACGCTACGGCCGTGACCTGACGGAGCTGGCGCGGCAGGGCAAGCTGGACCCGGTGATCGGGCGGGACGAGGAGATCCGGCGGGTGATCCACGTACTGAGCCGCCGGACGAAGAACAACCCGGTGCTCATCGGG
>JBKBVM010000128.1:0-5001 GCA_046289555.1 bacterium | reverse complement strand
TGCCTATCGAAAGTCCCGGCTGCGTACGCGGACGGGACGGGTCCGGAAAGGTGACCAGAAGCGCTCCGCCACCAGGTGCACCACCCCGTCCTCCACCTGCAGGCGGCCGGTGACGCCCAGGAACGAGGCGGTGGTGGCCAGCAGCCGGTGCCGGTCGAACACGTCGCGCCAGGCCACCACGTTCACGAACCCCGTCTCGTCCTCGAGGGTGAAGAACCGGACCCCGCCCGCCCGCTCCGGGGCCTGCCGGCAGATCACCAGCCCTGCGTACCGCACCCGTGCGCCGTCCCGCATCGTGGCTACCGTCTGCGCGTCCGGGAGGCCCTGTTCTGCGAGCCACGGCCGCAGGGGCTGCAGGGGGTGGCCGCGGGCGCTGTGGTCGGTGGCCTCGTAGTCCCACCGGATGGCTTCCAGCAGCGACAGGGGTTCGAAGGCCACGGGGTCCTCCGGTACGTCGGCGGGAAGTGCGTCGTCCTTCCTCTGCAGCAGCGCCCGCACCTCCCACAGGGCTTCCCGCCGGCTGAGCCCGAAGCCCGAGAACGCGTCCGCTTCCGCGAGGCTCAACAGCGCCCGGCGGCCCAACCCCGTGCGCCGGACGAACTCCCCCAGCGACCGCCACCCGCCCTCCGCGCGGGAGTTCAGGATGCGCCGCCCGTCCTGGTCCCCGAGCCCCTTCACGTACCGCAGGCCCACCCGCACCGCGAGCCCGTCCCGGCTGTGCGCGCACGGCTCCAGGGTGCAGTCCCAGTCGCTGCGCAGCACGTCCACGGGGCGGACCACCACCCCGTGCCGGCGGGCGTCGTCCACGAGGGTGTGCACCGCGTAGAAGCCCATGGGCTGTGCGTTCAGCAGCGCGCAGACGAACTCCGGGAGGAAGTGGCAGCGCAGGTACGCGGTGGCGTACGCGATGAGGGCGAAGCTGGCCGCGTGGGACTCGGGGAAGCCGTACGAACCGAACCCCTGGATCTGCCGGAACACCCGCTCCGCGAACTCCGGCGGGATCCCCCGCTCCACCATCCCCGCGATCAACCGCTGCCGGTGCCGTTCCAGCCGTCCGCTGCGCTGCCAGGCACCGAGATCTCGCCGGAGCTGGTCTGCTTCTCCGGGGGTGTAGCCCGCGGCCACCACCGCCAGCCGGATCACCTGCTCCTGGAACAGCGGCACGCCCAACGTCTTCTCCAGGACGGGGATCAGGCACGGGTGGGGGTAGGTGACGGGTTCCAGCCCCTGGCGGCGGCGCAGGTACGCCTCCAGCATCCCGCCCTCGATGGGCCCGGGACGGATGATGGCCACCTGGACCACCAGGTCGTAGTAGTTGCGGGGCTGCAGCCGCGGGGCGACGGCCATCTGCGCGCGGCTCTCGATCTGGAACACGCCCACGGTGTCCTGCCGTCGGATCATCTCGAAGGTGTCGGGGTCGTCGGGCGGGATCCGGTCCAACCCCACCTCCACTCCCCGGTGCTCCCGCACCAGCTTCGTGCACCGGTCCAGCAGGGTCAGCCCGCCCAGCCCCAGCAGGTCCACCTTGAACAGGCCCAGGGCTTCCAGGTCGGACTTGTCCCACTGCACCACGGTGCGGCCCGGCATGGCCGCGTTCTCCACGGGCACCAGGTCGCAGACGGGCTCGCTGCCCAGCAGGAAACCGCCGGGGTGGATGGAGAGGTGGCGGGGAAAGCCCACCAGCTCCGCGGTGAGGGAGGAGAGGTGACGGTACACGGGCGCTTCCGGGTCCAACCCGGCCTCCCGCAGCACCCGGGGGGACAGCTCCCCGTGCAGGTCCACCAGCTTGCTGAGCCGGTCCACCGTCACCAGCGGCACTCCCAGCACCCTGCCCACGTCGCGCAGCGCGGAGCGGACCCGGTAGCGGATCTTGTTGGCCACCATGGCCGCCCGTTCCCGCCCGTACTTGCGGTACATCCACTGGATCACTTCCTCGCGGCGGTCGTGCTGGATGTCCAGGTCGATGTCGGGAGGCTCCGCGCGCTCCCGCGACAGGAACCGCTCGAACAATAGCTCCATGCGGACCGGGTCCACCGCGGTGATCCCCAGACAGTAACACACCGCGGAGTTGGCGGCAGACCCCCTCCCCTGGCACAGGATCCCCTGGCTCCGGCAGAAGGCCACCACGTCGTGCACGGTGAGGAAGTAGCCCACGTAGTCCAGCTCCTCGATGAGGGCCAGCTCCCGTTCCAGCTGCGCGACCACCTCGGGAGGGATGGCCCTCCCGTAGCGCCTGCGTGCGCCTTCGAAGGTGAGCTGCCGGAGCCACTGCCCGGAGGTGTAGCCCTCGGGCAGCCACTCGGACGGGTACCGGTACCGCAGCTCCCGCAGGGAGAACGAGCACCGCTCCGCGACCTCCAGGGTCCGCCGGACGGAGGCGGGGTCGTCCAGAAACAGCGCGGCGAACTCCTCCCCCGACTTCAGGGCGTGCTCCGCGTTGGGCCGGATGCGCCGCCCGGCCTCCGCCAGCGTGACGCCCCACCGCACGCAGGTCAGCACGTCCTGCAGGGGCTGGCGCGCAGGGGTGTGGTACAGGACTTCGGAGCCGGCCACCGTGGGGACCCCGTAGCGGGAAGCGAGCTGGCGGGTGCGGGATTCCACCGCCGCGTCGGAGAACCGACGGTGGCGGGCCACCAGCAGGTACAGGCGGTCCGAAAACGCGTCGCGGAGCATGCCGGCCACGGAGCCCGGGTCCTCCTGGGAAGCCAGAAGGCTCCCCTCCCCGCCCCACAGGGCCACCAGTCCCGCGGCGTGCTCGCACACCTCCTCCCAGGTGACCTCGCTACATCCTTTTTGGGACCGCAGGCGTCCGCGCGTCAGCAACCGACACAGGTTCCGGTACCCTTCCCGGTCCTGGGCGAGGAGGATCACGTGGGTACCGTCGCACACCGACACCTGGGCGCCCACCACCAGGTGCAGCTCCACCTCCTCCGCGGCCAGCAACGCCTCCACCGCGCCGTACACCCCGTCGCGGTCCGTGAGAGCGAGGGCAGGGAGGCCGAGCTCCTGCGCGGTCCGCACCAGCTCCTCCGGGTGGCTGGCGCCCTCCAGGAAGGAGTGGTTGCTCTTGCACCACAGGGGCGCGTACACCTCACTCCACCCGTCCCTGCAGGAACCACCGGCGCCTGCGGTGGTCGTAGTACACCCACAGGAGCTCGCCTGCCTCGGTCTCCAGGAAGTAGTAGGACCGGTGCACGCGCCGCACCCACCACCCTCCCGTGACCTCCTCCGGGCCGAAGGCCGCCCGGTGGGCGGGCAGCGCGTCCAGGGGAACCGGTTTGCGGTACACCCGGCGGACCAGGACGGGCTCTGGAGCCACCGGGCGCCTGGGCGGCCGCACGCGGTCTACAGGGACCCACCCGTAGCGGGCTTCCGGGAGGTGCGCGTCGCGCAGCACCGCCCGGACCACCGAGCCGTCTCCGAACTCGGCCCGCAGGCGGGCCAGGGCGCGTGCGGCTTCCTCGAGGTCCCGCCGGGCCACGGGCACGGCCCGCAGTTGCTCGGGTCCGGCCCTTGTCCCCCCTACGCGCACCCACGCTTCCACCACGCCCGCTTCCCAGGGCAGGGAACTCAGCCGCAGCCGTACGAGGTCGGCGAGTTGCGAGGAGTCCAGGGTGGGGGTTGCAGGTCGGACCTCGGTGACCGTCAGCCGACCGTTCTGTTGCCGCAGGGAGAGCCCTACCACGGAGGCTGCCTCCCCGCGCCGCGCCAGGGTCTGCAGCAGGGGGTCCAGGGTGTTTTTGATTGCGAACACCAGGCGCACGAGATCGGACTCCGGCGCGTCCAGCACCACCTGACGCACCAGCTCTTCCCGCTGGACCTTCGGCCGCAGGGGGTCAAAGACGCTCGCCGTGGCCAGCCGGTGCACCTCCGCCACCGGGTGGCCGAACCGCTCCCGCAGCCCCACCTCCGGGAGAGCCCGCAGGTCCTGTACCGTGCGCACCCCGAGCTTCTCCAAAGCTTCCACCGCCTGGGGGTCCAGCCCGAGCTCCCGCAACCGCACCTGGCCCGCGGCGGTGTGCTCCTCCTCCTGGGAAGAGAACACCCTCACCCCGCGGCACGCCCTCGCCACCGCGTACGTCCCGAACCGGGAAAACCCCACTACCACCGTGGCCCCCCAACCGGACCGGGCCAGGCCGTCCCGCAACCTGACCGCCCACGCCTCCAGGGAGGGGTGCAGCAACTCGAGCCCCGTGGCATCCAGCCAGAAGGTGCCGGGAGCGTCCGCCCGCTCCACCCGCGGGCTGAACCGGTACAGCTGCTCGGCCACGTTCTCCACCTCCGCGTTTACCTCTTCGGGAGCCACCACACCGACACGCAAGGTGGGCAGAAGTGCGAGGGCGGTGGCGTACGCCAGCCCGGGGAACACCCCGGCCTGGCGGGCCTCGTCGTTGACCCACACCAGACGGGCACGGGGCCGGTCCTCCTCCGCCACCGCTGCGGGGTACCCTTTCCACTCCGGGTGGTGACGGAGGAGCACCTGGAGGGGGAAGGCGGGGAGGCTAACGCACGCCAGCCGGACCGACATAGCGTTTCCGGAACGTCCAGCCCGTCCCGCGGCGCTTGTCCCGCAGGGGGTGCAGCGTGCACGCAAACGCCCCCGGGGAGGTCCGCTCCCTGCGGACGTGCGCCCGCAGGGACACCAGCGGGCTCAGGGAGGGGGCCTCCGCGGACGTCCGGGTGAGGCACACCACCGCAGCTCCGTGGCGCTGCGCGAGTGCCATCAGCCGGCTTTGGACGGCCAGAGGAACTTCGGCGTCTTTGGTGAGGTCCAACACCACCAGCCCGAACCCGCCGGAGCGCACCAGGCGGTCTGTGGCACGTGCGGCCGACCGGGCGTCCTGCACCCGCACCACCACTAGGGAATCCAGGTCCACGCCGGAGGCGACCAGGTCGGGCGGGTAGAAGTCGCTGTCCACCGACACCCAGGCCACCGGCTCGCCAGCCCTCTGAGCGTCGGTCACCAGCTCCGCAGCCAGGGTCAGGACGGCTTCCCCTGAT
>JBKBVM010000127.1:0-5076 GCA_046289555.1 bacterium | reverse complement strand
CGCCGCGCCCAGGGCCGCAGCTCCTCCTCGGTGTACAGGTAGTCGAACCGCTCCTTCACGTCCGCGCCGCGGGCGGACCAGGCCTCCGCGTTGCGGCCGTGGAACCGCACCACCGACCAGTCCGCGGTCACCGCCACCTCCGGAGGAACGGTCCACTCCAGCTGCGGCTCGTCCGGCACCACGTACACCATGCCACGCTCCCGCAGGGCGCCCCACACCCGGTCCCGCACCGAGGGCTCCAGCCACGACCCGTGACGGAACTCCACCGCCAGCCGGTAGCCACGGGTCATGCGGACCAGGTAATCCAGCCTGCGGAAGAACCGCTCCGAGTAGGTGACCCACCGGGGGAACTGGAACAGCAGGTAGCCGAGCTTCCCCGCCTCTCGGAGCGGCCGGCAGAAGTCCAGGAACAGTTCCCAGCACAGCGTCTCCACCTCTTCCGGGAGGTCGCGGTCCACCACACGCCGACGGGTCCGCAGAGCACCCGGCAGGAGCGCCCGGACCACCTCCGGCAGACGGGCTGTCTCCGCGCCCTGGCCCGTGAACAGCCCGAAGGCCTTCACGTTCAGCAGGAACCCGTCCGGCGTCCACGCCACGTACTTCCGGGCGGTGTCCGCGGGCAGCAGCGCGTAGTACGTGGCGTCCACCTCCACCGTGGGGAACACCGTGGCGTAGTACCGCAGGCGCGCCTCCGGGCGACTGCGGAAACCCCGGGGGTAGAAGGACTCGAAACCGCGCGTCCACGAGCACGTGCCCACGTACACCTCCGCCCGGCCCAGCCGCAGCGGCCGGGCGGGCGCCCGTTCGAACAGATCCGCTTGGGAGTTCCGCAACACGAACCCTCCTGCGGTTGCTTCGCGGGGCCGGCTCGGAGCTCCTGGCGGTGCTATACTCGGGGCGCGGCCGTGCTAGGCGGGGAGCTGGCGGTTCCCTGTACCCCCGATCCGCCATAGGGGGGCTGAACCCCCGCCCGAGGCGGCGCGGCTACGGGTCCGGTCCGCGGTCCCCGGCGAGGACGGCTGGGTCCTGCGCGACGGGAACCTGCAAACCCCGCCAGGTCCGGAAGGAAGCAACGGTAAGCAGGCCCTCCCGGGCGCCGCAGGGGCACCTGGCCGGAGCCGGTACGCGGGGGCCGCCGCGGTCGTGGCGTCGACGGCGGGTGCACGGCCGCTCGGATTCGCAAAGCTCGGCGCGCTAGCGCTGCGTGTAGGCCACCACGAGGGCCACCAGGTTGTTGACCGCGTGCATCGCCACCGCGGGCACGAGGCTGCCCGTGCGCTCTACCGCCACCGCGAAGGCCCACCCCAGCACCGCGATGGGCAGGAAGTTCACCACCTGCAGGTGCACCCCGGCGAAAGCCAACGCTACCAGCCCCGCAGCCCACCCCGGATGGAGCCTCCGCCGGGCCGCCCGGTAAGCTAGCCCGCGGAAGAACACCTCCTCCGCCAGGGGCACGAGCCCGCACACCAGGGCCGCGAACAGGACCACCGCGGGCCAGTCGCTGAGAGGCGGCATCGCCTGTACGAGGGGATTGGACCACTGCTCCAGCTCTGCCAGGGTTCGGGCACGCTCCTGCCCCACCACCAGTCCCAGCAGGTACACCGCGGCGGGCTGCACCGCGTAGTGCACCGCGGCCACGAGGGGAATCCCCGCCGCCGCTCCCACTGCCGCCCACCGCAGCGCGCCCGCCCGGCTGAGGCCCAGCCCGGACCACGTCTGCCGGTAGCGCCGCAGCACCTGCCAGCAGCCTCCCTGCAGCGCCGCACTCTGCGCCACCACCACCGTGGCCACGGCCCCGAACCCCTCCCACGGATCCACCAGCATGCTGGCGGCCAGCGGGACCGTGAGCAACCCGAAGCTCGCCACCGCGAGGACCTCTGCGGCACCCCACTCCCCGTGGGGCGGCCGGAACAGCAACACGTAAGCAGGGAAGGCCACGGGCCCGCCTGCGGCCACCAGCAGGCCCCACCACCACGCCGCCCGGGACCACCGCCTGGCGTCCTGGTACACCCACATGGCGGCAGTCACCTGCAGGGCCAGCAGGCCTACCCGTGTTGCCAGCTGCAAGCTCTCCGGTTCCACTTCAGGTAGAATACCAGTGTCGGCAGGCCCGCTCCGGACCCATGGCGCACCTCTCTCTGTACCGCAAGTGGAGGCCCCAGTCCTTCGGCGACGTGGTGGGGCAGGAGCCGGTGACCCGTACCCTGCGGGGCGCCCTCGCCACAGGCCGGATCAGCCACGCGTACCTGTTCAGCGGCCACCGCGGCACCGGAAAGACCACCACCGCCCGGATCCTCGCCAAGGCCCTCAACTGCGAGCAGGGGCCCACGCCGGACCCATGCAACCGCTGCGCGGCGTGCCGGGCCATCGCCGAGGGCAGCTCCCTGGACGTCATCGAGCTGGACGCGGCCAGCAACCGGGGGATCGACGAGATCCGGGAGATCCGCGAGCGGGTGCGCCTAGCGCCCGCAGCCAGCCGGTACAAGGTGTACATCCTCGACGAGGCCCACATGCTCACCACGGAAGCGGAGAACGCGCTGCTGAAGACTCTGGAGGAGCCGCCCCCGCACGTGGTGTTCGTGTTGGTGACCACCGAACCCCACCGGCTGCCCACCACGATCCTTTCCCGGTGCCAGCGGTTCGAGTTCCGACGGATCCCCACCGCCCTGGTGGTGGAGCGGCTGTCCCGCATCGCCCAGGAGGAGGGGCTGCAGATCACCCCCGGCGCCCTGCACCTGATCGCCCGCTCCGCGGACGGGGCGCTGCGGGATGCGGAGAGTGTGCTGGACCAGCTGGCCAGCAGCGTGGAAGGGCCCATCCAGGAAGCGGACGTGGTCCGCCTTCTGGGCCTGCTGGAGGACGAGCTGGTGGACGCGGTCACCGAGGCGGTGCAGAAGTCCGACGCCGCTGCCGCGCTGCGGCTGGCCGCGCGGGTGGCGGAAAGCGGCCGGGACCCCCGCGCGGTGTTGCGGCGTCTGGTGTCCCACTTCCGGGACCTGCTGCTCCTGCGTACCTCACCGGACCTCCGGGACCTGGTGGATGCGCCCGGGGATCGGGTCGCCCGGCTCGCCCAGCAGGCCCAGAGCTTCCCTCCAGAGGAGCTGCTGCGGGCCATCTCCGTCCTGGCGGCCGCAGAGAGCGAGGCCCGGTGGACTACCCAGCCCCGGCTCAGCCTGGAGCTGGCCCTGCTGCGCCTCGCGCGGCCCGATGCCGATCCCACCCTGGAGGGCCTGCGTGGCCGCGTGCTCAGGCTGGAGCGGATGCTCCAGGCGACGGAACCCGACCAGCCTGCCACGCCGACGCGCACGGAGGTACCGTCCCGCCGGCCCGCGGAGGCGGACGGACCTGCAATCCAGTCCGCCCTGCCCGTAGAGCCCGAGGTCGACTGGGAGTCCGTGGTGGCGCGGTGGCCGCGCGTCCTGGAGGAGGTCAAAGCCAGGCGTGCGTACACCTTCGCGCTGCTGGCGGACGGCAAGCCCGCCGCGCTGGACGCAGACGAGCTCGTGGTGGAGTTCCCAGCGGGCGGGGAGTTCGCCGCCAGCACCCTGCAGGATCCGCGGCACCGGGCTCTGGTAGAACAGGCTCTGCAGCAGGCCCTCGGCCGGCGCCTGCGGCTGCGGTTCGTGGTGGCGGACACCACACCTCCTCCACCGCAGGACCCACCCAGGGACCCGCTGGTGGAGCAGGCCGCGCACCTCCTGGGGCCCGCGGTGGCCTTCCGGCCGCTGGAGGCACCGGAGGAGTAGCCCAAAGGGGTGAGCCGTGCGGGACATAAGCAAGGTGCTCCGGCAGGTCCAGAAGGTGCAGGAGGAGTTCGCCCGCGTGCAGGAGGAGCTGGCGCAGGAACGCGTGGAGGCCAGTGCGGGCGGCGGCACCGTCCGGGTGGTGGTGGACGGCCATGGCCGCGTCCTGGAGGTGCACATCGCGCCGGAAGTGGTGGACCCCGGGGACGTGGAGACCCTGGAGGACCTGGTGCTGGCGGCCCTGCACCACGCCCAGGAGCAGGCCCGTGCACGCGCGGAGCAGCGCCTGAAGGGGATCGCCGGCGGCCTCGGCCTCCCGGGTCTGGCGTAAGACGATGCTGCCTGAGGCTCTCGCCCGCCTGATCGAGCAGCTGTCCCGGCTGCCCACGGTGGGGCCGAAAACCGCCCAGCGCCTGGCGCTGCACGTCCTCCGGATGTCCGAGGACGAGGTCCGGCAGCTGGCCGAAGCTCTGCTGGAGGCCAAGGCGCGGGTGAAGCCCTGCTCGGTCTGCTTCCACCTGACGGAGGTGGACCCGTGCGCCATCTGCACCAGCCCCACCCGCGACCCCTCCGTCCTGTGCGTGGTGGAGGACTCCCGGGACGTGCTGGCCATCGAGCGGGCCCGGGAGTTCCGGGGCCGCTACCACGTGCTCGGGGGCGCCATCTCGCCGCTGGACGGGGTGGGCCCGGAGGACCTGCGCATCCGCGAGCTGCTGGACCGCCTGCGCAGCGGCGAGGTACGCGAGGTCATCGTGGCCACCAACCCTCGCGTGGAGGGAGACGCCACCGCCCTCTACCTCGCCCGGCTCATCCGTCCCCTGGGGGTCCGGGTGACGCGGCTGGCGCACGGGCTGCCCGTCGGTGGGGATTTGGAGTACGCGGACGAGGTGACCCTCGCCAGGGCCCTGGAGGGCCGGCGCGAGCTGTAGGCCCGGCCCGTGGAAGGAACCCGTCGGGCCGGCCTATACTGGCCTGGGAGTGCGCCATGGAGTACGTAAGCCCCACCCTGGGGCGCATGACGTTCGACGAGATGTTCCGCCACGTGGTGGCGTTCGTGGAGGAACAGCCCGAGCGGCCTTACCACCTGATCGTGGGGACGGACTCTCTCGTCTCGGACCACACCTGCTTCGTGACCGCCATCGTGATCCATCGGGTCGGGCAGGGCGGCCGGTACTTTTACCGGAAGCACTACACCCGCAAGATGGACAGCCTCCGACAGAGGATCCTGTACGAGGTTTCGCTGAGCCTGGAGGTGGCCTCCCGCCTGTCTGCAGGGCTGGCCCGCAACGGCCACTCGCAGCTGCCGGTGGAGATCCACGTGGACGTGGGCGAC
>JBKBVM010000126.1:0-5106 GCA_046289555.1 bacterium | reverse complement strand
TTCTGCACGCGGACCACCGCCACGGGGTCGTCCTTGCCCACGTAGCGGCCCGCGATGTTGCGCAGCCGGGTGGTGGACACCGCCGCCGCCTGCTCGTGGGGGTACTTGCGGGACCAGATGGACTCGATGACGTAGCGGTGTGTGTCCCGGAGCAGCGCTGCGATGTCGTACAGCCGCTCGGGCGCGTCCAGGGTGATGGTGCGGTCTCCCTCCGTGTAGTCCACGTCCATGATGTGGAACCGGAAGCCCTGGTGCAGGTCCTGGGACAGCAGCAGGCCGGAGGAGTACATGGGATCCGCGAAGGCGAGGTACAGCGGCAGGTTAAAAGCACCGGGCTCGGTCTTGTCTGCGGCGAACACCACCACGGCCTCGTTGGGGCGCTCTTCGAACTCCATCTCCGCCGCGGCGGGGCCCAGACCCCGCACGTTGCCCGAGAAGGCATCCTTCAGCAGGTCCTGGCCCGCGCCGTACAGGCCCTGTTGCCGGGCCACCTCCGCGCCTGCCCGGAACGCCTCCCAGGCGAGGGCGTGGACGTCCGGATGCCCCACCCCGTGCCGGTGGGACAGGATCAGACACACGTCGTCTCCGGTGTGGGCCACGTAGGCATCCACCAGCAACTTCCCCCGCTCGGCGAACACACGCTCCCGCACCACTTCCAGGACTCGCTGGCTGGGCAGGGTGTGACCCCCCACGCTCCCGACGTCGGCCTTGATGACGCTTAGGGTGGTGCGCATACGCTCCCCTCCTTTTGCACACAGGAATTTCGCCCCGCCCGCAAGCAGCCGGGCGGGAGGTCGAGTGGCTGGAGTGTCTCGTGGGACCCCTCGCGCCCAGGTGGGTCGCCTGGCGCGACGGTGAGCTCAGGACGGCGCCGGCCGGCAGTCTTTTGTCCCGGGGTCACCCCCGGGCTTTGTCAACTACCTTTTGCAGACCGGATGGGTTTCCGGAGGCCCGCCGGTGGGCCTGGGGTCACCCGCCGAGCAGGAAGCTACCGCTTCCCGTCGAGATCCCCCACCTCGTCAACCCGCAGCTCGGCCGGCTGCGGGTCCTGGCGCTCCAACCCAGGTGTTCCCCTCTCACCTCCCTGACAAGCCCTGCCTGTTGTGTACCAGACGCCGGGCCACCGCGCAACCGGCCGGTCGGCGCATTCACCCCACCCCGAACGGCGGATCCACGGGACCGCAGGGCCACCGCGGTGCGCCACAGTCAGCCTAGCGCAGCCAGCCTATCGGCCCTCTGCCAGCCTCCGAACGGCTACCGCCACCATCCCCAGGGCCACAGCTACCAGATTGACCGCTAGGTCCCCCAGCTCCGCCCCGCGGTAGGGCAGGAAGCGCTGCACCCCTTCCAGTACGAGCCCGTACAGCCACGCCAGAGCCGCCGCGCGACCGGCCGGCATGGCCCGGGACAGCAGCACCGTGAGCACCGAGAAGCCCACCAGGTGGTAAGCAGGGCCCCCGGCCTGGAACCCGTGAGGCCCCAGGGGAGGCAACAGGCCCCCGACCCCGACAGCAACCATCCACGCGAAGGTCCAGACCCGCCACAGGTCGCCCGAGCGGCGACCATCGGACGCGCTCACGGCTCCCCGGGCCCCTCTAGCCTCTCCCGCAGGAACGCGGCGAGCTCTTCCGCGGTCTTACGGGCCTGGTCCGAGTCCCCGTGCTCCACCATCACCCGCACCACCGGCTCCGTTCCGGACGCCCTCACCAGGACCCTCCCGTCCTCCCCGAGTGCGCGGCGCGCCAGCTCGACACGTTGACGCACCGCGGCGTCCTGGAGCACCCGCTGCGGGGAACGAGCCGGCACGTTCACGAGCACCTGAGGGTAGCGGGGGATTCCCGCCACGAGCTCCGCCAGCGACCGGCCCGACTCCTGCATCACCCGCACCAGCTGCAGGGCCGTGAGCAGCCCGTCCCCCGTGGTGGCGAGCTGGCGGAAGATCACGTGGCCGCTCTGCTCCCCACCCAGGACCGCACCCAACTCCTCCATGCGCTCCAGCACGTACCGGTCGCCCACAGGGGCCCGCTCCACCCGGATTCCTTCTCCCTGAAGGGTCCGCTCCACGCCCAGGTTGGTCATGACGGTGACCACCACCACCGGCGGGTCCAGTTCCCCCCGGGCGTGCAGGTGACGGGCGCACGCGGCGAGGATCAGATCCCCGTCCACCACCGCGCCGCGTTCGTCCACGGCCACCACCCGGTCCGCGTCCCCGTCGTGCGCGAACCCCACGTGCGCCCGGTGTTGGACCACGGTCTGTTGGAGGACGGCAGGGTGAGTGGACCCGCAACCCACGTTGATCCTCGAGCCGTCGGGCTGTGCGTGAAGCGCCACCACACTGGCCCCCAGGGCCTCCCACAGCCGGGGAGCCAGCCGGTACGCGGCTCCGAACGCGCAGTCGACCACCACCCGCAGCCCCCGGACGGTCGGCGCACGGCGCAGGAGGTGGCGTAGGTACAGCTCCTGCGCTTCCGGAAAGTCCTCCGCGGTCCCCACGCCTACCCCGGTAGGCCGCGGGCCGTCTTCGGCCAGCGCGGCCTCCACCTCTGCCTCCACAGAGTCCGGGAGCTTGCGGCCGTCTGGGCCAAAGAACTTGATCCCGTTGTCCTCGATGGGGTTGTGGGAGGCGGAGACCACCACCCCCGCGCTGGCTCGCACCTCCCCGACCAGGTAGGCGACCGCCGGAGTCGGTAGGATCCCGGCGCGCAGGACCCGCGCCCCGGCAGAGCACAGGCCAGCCACCAGGGCGGCCTCCAGCATGGGGCCGGACACGCGGGTGTCCCGGCCCAACACGAAAGTCCCACCGCCCAGCACCCGAGCAGCGGCCCGGCCCACGGCCAGCGCCAGCTCCGGCTTGAGGGTCTCGTTGGCGACCCCGCGTATACCGTCCGTACCGAACAACTTTGCGGGGCCACCGGGCAGACCGCCGGGGATCCCGGGGTCAGCGTCTTCCCTCCTACCTGCGGGTCGCACGGACCGAAACCTCGGGCGGGTCCACCCAGGCCACTACCAAGCCCTCAGGCACGCTCACCCGCACGGGAAGCCGGGCGGCCGCCGGCGGCTGGGCCGCCAGGGTCACGAAGGCCTCCACCTGGTCCGGCTGCAGGCGCTCGACGGCCTCCTTGGGCCCCACCACCGCCACCCGCACCGTACCCGGCTCCACGCCCACCTCGAGCCCCGGCTGCGCCCGCACGGTGACCGCTACGTCCAGCTCCCGCGAGACGGGCGTGGGCAGCACCACCACCCGCACCGAAACCGTAGGGCCGCCGTCCGCCCGGACCCGGGGCGGGAGGCGAAGCCGTACGGTGCGCCGGACCTCTCCTTCCACGGCACTCACGTCCACCGGGTCCGTGAGCAGCACCGACACGTTCAGCACCGCTTCTTGCGGCCCGCGGATCGTGACCACGGCAGGGTTAGGCTCCAGCAGCGCCACCGAAAGCCCCGGCCTGGGGCGTCCGGTGATGGTGGGCACCACCGGCACGGCTCTGGCCAGCGCGCCCTCCCCAACCGGCAAGCTGACCTGGACGTTCGGGGGCTGGGAGGTCACCCCCTGGAGCTCTGCGCCGTTCTGGTCCTCCACCCGCACGCGCAGGCTCTGTGTGAGGGAGGTGCGCAGCCCGGTGACGTCCACGGCCACCCACGCCCGCTGCACCTGTTGGACCAGCGACCTGGGGCCCTGCACCGTCACACGGGCCGGCTGGACCGACGGTTGTCCCAGCACCGCCCCCGGTGCCGGCGTCCCCTGGAGCACCACCTCCACGGGCACCTGGCGGCGGGCCACTGCGTCCACGCCCACCACCACCTCTTCCGGCTGCACGCCCAGCAGGCGCAGCCCCTGGGGGGCGCGGACGCGCACGGGGACGCGGTACTCACCCGGCTCGGCGACCTGCCCCAGCTCCACGTACGCCTCCAGACCGTCCGCGTTCAGCTCCGCCACCGCGGAACGCGGCCCTCGAACCCTCACCTCCACCCGGGACGGCATGGACACCAGCACGAGGCCCGCCCCCAGCCCGCGGGCGCGCAGCTCCACGCTTAGCGCACGCTCGACGTGTGGGTTGCGGTCCGCGGCCACCATATACCACAGCGCCACCGCCACCGCCAGCGACAGCACCCGGTACAGGTTGCGCTCCGCCGTCCGCACCGCGCTACCCTCACCCCCCGCGCCGCCACGGCCACGCAGGCGCTGGCCGCGTGGGCGTGGCCGCGAACAGCCGCAACAGTTCCGCCCGCAGCTCCTCCTCCCCAAGCCCGCGACTCAGCGTCCCGTCCCGAGCCAGGGACACCGTTCCCGTCTCCTCGGAGACGACCACCGCCACCGCGTCGGTGCCCTCCGTGATGCCCACCGCGGCCCGGTGGCGGGTACCCAGGGCCCGGCTCAGCAGGGGACTCTCGCTGAGGGGCAGCACGCAGCCCGCAGCCAGAACCCGATTGCCCCGGACGATCACCGCGCCGTCGTGCATGGGGGTGTTGGGCTGAAAGATGTTCAGCAACAGGGGGACACTGAGCAGCGCGTCCAGGCGGATCCCCGTCTCCGCGAAGTCCGCCAGCCCCGTCCGCCGCTCCAGCACGATCAGGGCCCCATAGCGGCGCTCCGCCAGCACCCGGGCGGCGCGCGCCACGTCGTGGGCCAGCCGCAGGGCCACCTCCCGCTCCAGGGCGCTGGGCGGCCACAGCAACCGGCCCCGGCCGATCTGCTCCAGGATCCTCCTTAGCTCCGGCTGGAACAGCACCAGCAGAGCCACGGGGATGATGGCACCCAGGTAGCCCAGGATCGCCTGCAGGGTATGCAGCCCCAGAGCGCTGGCGGCCGCGTACACCACGAACAACACCCCCATGCCCTGGACCAGCTGCACCGCCCGGGTGCCCCGGATCAGCAGCATGAGCTGGTAGACCACAAACGCCACGATGGCGATGTCGATCAGGTCGTTGGGCCGGACCACCACGGGTAAGGACACCGACTCCCCCTCCTGCTCAGACCCCCCCGACCCCTGCCGGCGCGACTTCGGGGGATCCCGGTCCGCTGACACGTCATGCCCCCTCCCCCTTAGAGAACGAGGGCCAGGACCGCTTTCTGCGCGTGCAGGCGGTTTTCTGCCTGGTCCAGCACCA
>JBKBVM010000125.1:0-5157 GCA_046289555.1 bacterium | reverse complement strand
CTGGGAGGGTCAGACCCACGTCCAAGAGAACGCCAGTGGTGAGGACCTTCGGGCGTCCCCGCGGGTTGCCGATGACCGCCACCGGTTCGCCCACCTGTACGCCGGAGGGCTCCGCTAGCCGCAGGAACGGCAGGCCTGTAGTGTCGACCCGCAGAAGGGCCACGTCCCGGCGGGCGTCGTAGCCCACCAGCCGGGCGGGCAGCCTCCGCCCGACCTCGAACTCCGCGGAGATCCGCTCCGCGCGGCGTACCACGTGGGCCGCGGTGAGGACCCAGCCGTCGCGGGAGATCGCAAACGCGCTGCCGGTTCCCTGTCGATCCTCCTGGAGGGTGCGCACGAGAGCGACCGCGGGGGCCGCTCGCTCGTACAGAGCCTGAACCGCGAACGTCTGGGCATCCGCCGCGGATGCGGCCACCAGGGCCGCCAGGACGGTGAGAAGGACTGCGCGCGTCCTCACAGGTACGCCAGCAACCGACCGCACGCCACCACCGCCGTCCACACTCCCAGGGAGACCGCGCCTGCCACCCTCGCGGCCCGCGGCGGCGGGCCCTGGTCCCAGGATGCTGCCCGCCGGTACACGCCACGGTGGAACGCCCACACGTCCACCCCGCCCGCTGCCACCAACCCCATCTTGAGGCCGTGGTTCACCGCAGTCGGAACACCCATTCGCCCACCACGAGCCGCAGCCCTCGCACCTCCACGGGTTCCCGGCGGTGCGGGTAACCCTCCGCGGACACCCTCACCCCGGGCGCCAGCAGGTCCGGCGATAGCCCCACGGCCAGCCGTGGTGGGCCCGCGCGGCGCCGCTCGCGGCGACCGCCAGCGCCAGGCCCAGCCCGTACCCCCTCAGGCTCCTTCCCTTTTTCATAACACCCAGCCTCCCGCCCCACCTTCCCTCAGGCTTACCCCGGACGGTCAACCCTCTGTGAAGGAGGTTCTCCCGCACTCCCGCACCGGCGGCTTTCCCGAAGGAGCGTTGCGGCTCAGTGGAGGCCGCTGCGCCGCATGAGCCTCAGGAACTCACGTTTCCGCCGCCATCGGCGGAAGGCCTCCAACGGGTTCGGGACGCGCACCGGGCCGTGCGGGATCCCGTATCGCCCCCCGGACGCGTACCACCACGCCACCGCACAGCCCGCCAGGGCAAAGGGACCCAGGGGGAACGGGAAGGAGAAGAAGACCAGGACAGCGCTGAGGATCCCGATCCACCGTCCCTCTACGGGGATCGCGAAGTACACCAAGAGCCGCTCCCCGGGGTGCAAAAGCGACCACGCCACCGCGCAGGCCGCCACGGGAACCCACAGCCCGGAGAGGCCTGCCGCGCGGCCCAGCCACGCGTCCGCCAGCCACAGCGCCAGAGCAGGTGCCGGCGTGGTGAGCAGCAGGAAACGCAGGTAGTCCCTGCCCGGCCACCCCCGCTCCAGGCTCCCGCCGAACAGCCACAGCGCGTAGCTGGACAGAAGGAGCGAGACCACCGAGCCGCTGCCATCGAGGGCGTAGGTCAGCACCGTCCAGGGCCGTGCCGCCACGGTGTACGGGTGAAACGAAAGGGGGAAGGGGAGCCCGAGAAACGAAAGCAGAAACGTGGCCCCGTTCGCGAAGACCAGGGCCCACGTCACCGGGCAGTGACCGGGTAGCGAGTTGAATCGGCTCCGCGTGGCCCGCCACAGCTCCATGGAATGCTCTGCGTGCGGCCGTTTGGGTTCGCCGGGCCCTTGGCCGCACCGCGGTTCCTATGGTCCCGTCCCGGCGCGGGCAAATCAAGGCGTCCCGGCCGTGCGCGGCGTGGGCCCGTCCGCCCGCCCCGTGGCGGCTCACTGCGGCAGCCGCCCCCGCAGGCCTGCGGCGTCGTGGGGGCCCGGCTCTGCGATGAGCTGACGGGCAGCGTCCACTTGGCCCCACACGTTCCACAGCAACACGCCCCGCACCCGACCGCCCCGTAGGTAGTACACCACTCCCTGGCGGTACGGCTCCTGCCAGTCCTCCACCACCTCCAGGCGCGGGTCCAGCTCGCCCACCGCCTCGTACCCGAGGTCGAACAGGTCGGAGTAGAAAAACGGCAGGTGCGTGTAGGCCTCGTGGGCACCCGCCATGTTGCGTCCTGCGGTGCGGCCCTGGGCGTTGGCGTTGTCCTCGTGCTCCACCCGCAGACGCACACCCAGGGAGGGGTTGAAGAAGCGCGTCACGTCGCCCGCGGCGAACACGTCGGGGTGGCCAGCCCGCAGGAACTCGTCCACCACGATGCCGTCCTCCACGGGAAGCCCCGCGGCGGACGCTAGCTCGGTGTTCGGCCGGATCCCCAACCCCGCCACCACCACGTCCGCTTCCACCCGCTGACCGGACTGCAGGTGCACCCGGAACCGGCCCCCGGCCCGTTCCACGCCCACCACGCTCTGCTCCGGAAGCACCTCCACACCACGCTCCCGGTAGTAGCCGTTCAGGAAAAGGGACAGACCGCGCGGGAACAGGCGGCCCCCGATCCCCTCCTCCAGGAACGTCATGGTCACCGACCTGCCCACGTGCACCAGGGCCGCGGTGATCTCCGAGCCGATGAAGCCGCCTCCGATCACGAGGAAGCGGCGCCCTTCCTCCGCCAGCTGCCGCAACTGCTGGTAGTCGTCCAGCGTCCGGAAGTAGAGGATCCCGTCCTGCGGCAGCTGCCGCGGCGTTCCACCCGTGGCCAGGAGCAGACGCTCGAAGCTGTACACGTGCCCCGTGTGGTCCGTCACCTGCCTGTGTCTGAGGTCCAGGACCTGCACCGTGCGTCCCAGGTGCAGGGAGACCCCGAGCTCCTCCGTCCGCCTCCACACCCGTTCCAGGGGAGCACCCTTCCACAGTCCCTTGGACAGCGGCGGCCGGTTGTAGGGCGGGTACGGCTCCGCGCTCACCAACCCCACGGTCCCGTCGGGATCCAGCTCCCGGATTCCCCGCACCGCCGCGTCGGCACTCATGCCGCCCCCGACGATGAGGTACCGGTACTTCTCCATCCCCACCACCCCCTTCACCTGCAACCCCTACCGCCCGACTGTCCTACAGCTCTCCCCGGGCCCTCAGGAGCCGGTGGACCACCGCCATACACGCGTCCATCACCACGCGCAGCCCCGCCCGCCGGGCCCGGCGTGCCGCCTCCTCGTGACGCACCCCCTCCTGCATCCACACCGCCCACGCCCCCACCGCCACCGCTTCCTCCACCACCTCGGGCACAGCCTCCGACCGCCGGAAGACCTGCACCACATCCACGGGACCGGGCACGTCCCGCAGGGAGGGGTAGCTCCGCAGCCCCAGGGTCTCCCGCACGTGGGGGTTCACGGGGACGATCTCGTAGCCCTGTTCCCGCAGGTACCGCGCGACGCCGTAGCTGGGCCGGTGGGGTTTGTCTGACAAGCCCACCACCGCGATCCTGCGCGCCGCCCGCAGGATGGCCCGGGCCTCGTCCAGCCACCCGCGGTCTGCCAGGAAGTCGCCGTCCGCCTCGCTCACCGTCCGCTCCCTCCCGGCGGCTCCAACGGCTCCTCCAGCGCCGCCATTCCCGCGCACTCCTGCGCGAGGACTTCCAGGGCGGCCTGCGCCCGCGCCACGTCCTGCTCGTGGACCAAGAGGTGGTCCCGATGGAAGGTGGAGACTACGGACACCGACACTCCCGCCTGCGCCAGCCGCTCCGTCACCACCCTCAGGTACCCCACCACGTCCGGGTCCAGCTCCACGTCCAGGGTAATCATCCGGTAGCCTCGCTGGACCGCCCGCGCCCGCAACCCTCTGCCCACCTGGTCCCACTCCACCTCCCGGCACACCAGGGAGACCTCGTGGGGCGCGAAGGTCAGGCAGAAGGGCGAGTGGAACCGGTGCGCGCGGCGCTGCAGACGCCCCCGCTCCGTCGGCGGCAGGCTTACCCACACCAAAGGCTCTTGGTGCACCACCACCCGCGTGCGGGCCAGCAGCTGCGCCACCCTCCGGTCCATCACGCCAGCGCCTGGTCCAGGTCCTCCAGCAGGTCCTCCAAATCCTCGACGCCCACCGCCACCCGGATGAGGCCGTCCGAGATCCCTGCCCGCAGCCGCTCGTCCCTCGGCACGTGCACGTGCGTGGTACTGGCCGCGTGGGTCACGAGGGAGTGCACCCCGCCCAGGCTCACGGCCAGCTTCATCCACCGCAGCCGCTCCACCACCCGGCGGCCAGCCTCCAGCCCCCCGGCCACCTCGAAGCTCAGGACGCCGCCGAAGCCCCGCATCTGTCGGCGCGCGACCTCGTGCCCCGGATGGTCCGCTAGCCCCGGGTAGTAGACCCGCTCGACCCGGGGATGGCGACGGAGGAACTCCGCCACCGCCTGCGCGGTGACGTTCTGCCGCTCCACCCGCAGGCCCATCGTCTGCATCCCCATGAGCAGCAGCCACGCGGAGAAGGGATCTGCGCAACCTCCAAATACCCGCAGTTGCTCCCGCCACGCGGGCAGAAAGCTTGCCGGCCCGGCCACCGCGCCCAGCACCAAGTGGTGGTGGCCGCCCAGGTACTTGGTGGCGCTGTGCACCACCACGTCCACCCCCAGGGCGAGAGGCTGCGTGTTATACGGGGTTGCGAAGGTGTTGTCCGCCACGCACACCGCGCCCGCCGCTCGGCTCAGCTGCGCCACCGCCCGGATGTCGGTGATGGCCAGCACCGGGTTCGCGGGAGTTTCCACGTACACCAAGCGCGTGTTGGGGCGCAGGGCCCGCGCGTAGTTTTCGGGGTCGGTGGGGTCCACGAAGGTGGTCTGGATCCCGAGCCGCGGTAGGACCTTCCCGAACAACTCGAACGTCCCCGAGTACACGCACTCTGCGCACACCACGTGGTCGCCGGCGCGCACCACGGACAGCACCGCTACACTCACCGCGGCCATGCCGGAGGCGGTCAGGACGCACGCCTCTGCCCCCTCCAGGGCGGCCACGCGCTGCTCCGCCAGCCGCACCGTGGGGTTACCCCACCGGGTGTAGAAGGCGTCCGAGTACGAGGCGGCCCGCCGGGCGCCTTCCTCCACCGTGGGGAAGGCGAACGTGGAGGTCTGGTAGATGGGCGGTGCCACCGCCCCGTGGGGATCTGCGAGTTCCCCCGCGTGGGCCGCCAGGGTGTTGAAGCCGGGCTTGCGTCCCATGGAAGTCCGTCCCTCCCCTCCGCGTTGGTCGCGAT
>JBKBVM010000124.1:0-5171 GCA_046289555.1 bacterium | reverse complement strand
GCCTTCTTCCCCGCGGCGTTCACGCCCACGTGCACCCGGGAGATGTGCGCGTTCCGGGACGGCCTGGAACGGTTCAACCAGCTGAAGGCACGGGTGGTGGGGATCAGCGTCGACCTGCCCGCTAGCCTGCAGGCCTTCGCCCAGCAGCTGGGGTTGAACTTCCCGCTGTTGAGCGACTACGGCCGCCAGGCGGTGCGGGCGTTCGGTGTGGAGGACCCCAGGCCCTTCGCCGGCCTTTTCCCGGGTCTGGCGCGGCGTGCGGTGTTCGTGGTGGATCCCCAAGGGACCGTGGTGTACCGGTGGGTGTCCGAGGACCCGAAGGTGGAGCCTCCGTACGAGGAGGTGGAGCGGGCGGCGGCGTCGGTGGCGGACCGGACCCCCTTCGTGCGTTGAGCTGCTCCATCTGAGCTGGTACAATCCCGGTCGGGGCGACGTAGCCAAGAGGCAAGGCAGGGGTCTGCAAAACCCCGATCCCCGGTTCGAATCCGGGCGTCGCCTCCACCTTATGCAGCGCCCCGCCAGAGGACCCACAGGAAGAAGGGAACGCCCACCAAGGCGGTGACGGCACCTACGGGGATTTCCAGGGGGGCGGTGGCGGTCCGGGCCAGCAGGTCGGCCCACACCAGCAGCGCAGCTCCCCACAGGGCGGAGCCGGGTAGCAGCACGGCGTGCGCGGAACCGCCCAGCCGGCGCAGCGCGTGCGGCACCACCAGTCCCACGAAGCCAACGAGCCCTGCAGACGCCACCGCAGCCGCGGTCATGAGGGTGGCGGCGCCAACCAGCGCCGCTCGGACCCGTGGGACCGGTACCCCCACAGAGCTCGCTTCCTCCTCTCCCAGCAGGAGCACGTCCAGCTCCCGGGCGTGGGATCGGGCGAGACCGTAGCCGGCCAGGACCGCTGGCGCCGCCAGGCGCACGTGGTCCCAGCCGCGGCCCCCCAAACTGCCCAGCAGCCACGCCAGAGCCTGCTGGAGGGAACCGTGCGAGAGGACCAGGACCACCGACAGGACCGCGGCGAAAAACGTACCCGCGGCCAGCCCGGCCAGCAGGAGGTCCTCCGGCCCGCGCCCGCGGGCTGCCGCCAGCCGGTACACCAGGAACACGGCCGCGGCGGCGGATGCGAAAGCGGCCGCGGACACCGCCAAGCCTCCCAGCCCCGCGGCGATGGCCGCCACCGCGCCCAGAGCGGCGCCCGGAGCTACTCCCACCACGTACGGGTCGGCCAGGGGGTTACGGAAGAGGGTCTGGTACACAGCCCCGGACGTGGCCAGAGCAGCGCCCACCAGGCCGGCCAAAACCACCCTGGGCAGCCGCAACTCCACCACGATGGCGTACACGGGACCGCCTCCCGGTGCGGTGCCCAGGGCGCGCCACAGCGCCGCCCACACCTCCGAGAGCTGCAGGGGCACAGACCCCAGGGCCAGGGCGCACACGGCACTCCCCGCCAGCCACGCCCAGCCAGCCGCCAACAGTCCCCCACGCGGAAACCGGCGCACCCGCAAGGGCCGGCGCCGCCTTCACCGGGCGCGGATGAGGGACAGGAACTCCGCCCGGGTACGGGCGTCGTCCCGGAACAGGCCCCGCATGGCGGAGGTCACCATGACGCTACCCGGCTTCTTCACCCCCCGCATGGTCATGCAAAGGTGTTCCGCCTCGATGACCACCGCGGAGCCCTTGGCCTGCAGGGCGTCCATCAGCAGGTCAGCAATCTGAGAGGTCAGGCGCTCCTGGAGCTGAGGCCGCCGTGCCAGGGTTTCCACCACCCGCGCCACCTTGCTGATCCCGACCACCCGGCCGTTGGGCACGTACCCCACGTGGGCCACGCCGTGGAAGGGCAGCAGGTGGTGCTCGCACAGGGAGTAGAAGGGGATGTCCTTGAGCACCACCATCTCGTGGTGCTGCTCCTCCTCGAACCCCACCCGGAGGTACTCGCCCGGATCCCGGTAGAGGCCGCTGAACAGCTCCGCGTACATCGCCGCGATCCGCCTCGGGGTTTCCCGCAGCCCCTCCCGCCTCGGGTCCTCCCCGATGGCCCGCAGGATCTCCACCACCGCGGCCTCGATGCGCCCACGATCCACCGGCACACGCGGCGTGGCCACTCGCTGTCCTGTAGTCTCGCGTCCGTCCATCTCGTCCTCCT
The DNA here is from genome assembly GCA_046289555.1 of bacterium. Classification (GTDB taxonomy): domain Bacteria; phylum Sysuimicrobiota; class Sysuimicrobiia; order Sysuimicrobiales; family Sysuimicrobiaceae; genus Tepidifontimicrobium. The sequence goes on along the minus strand of JBKBVM010000124.1, from coordinate 3,031 downwards.
CTGCCCCACCCGCCTTTCCGCTAGAGAGCGGTGGTGCCGCCTCCGTAGACCTGCTCCGTCTGCCGGACGAAGGACTCCGTGGTGTCCGGGACCGCCACCAGCCCCAACAGCCCCTCCAGGGTGCGCGCCAACCGGACGGTGAACCGCACGTCGTGGGTCCGGACCACCCGCGCGCCCCGCTCGACGCCCAGCACCACCGCGGCCGCGGTGGCTTCCAGGAGCTCCTCCGGCGGCAGCCGCAGGATGTCCCGAAGGTAGTTCTTGCGGGAGGTGGCCAGGTACACCGGGTAGCCCAGGGTGAGGAGTTCGTCCAGCCGGCGGAGCAACTCCACGTCGTGGGCGGGCGTCTTGCCGAAGCTGAAGCCGGGATCCACCAGGATCCGGTCCGCGTCCACCCCTGCCTGCCGCGCGCGGGCGGTGCGCTCCTGGAGGAAGGCGTACACCTCCCCGAAGACGTCCTCGTAGCGGGGATCCACCTGCGCGACCTTGTGTGGGCCTCGCCGGTGCATCACCACCAGCCCCGCGCCGTACTCCGCGGCCACCTCGGCCATCTCAGGACACGCCAGCCCGCTCACGTCGTTCACCGCCACCGCGCCGGCCTCTAGGGCCCTCCGGGCCACCCCGGGCTTGACGGTCTCCACCACCACCGGCAGGGCCAGCTCTGACCGGACCCGCTCGATCACCGGGACCACCCGCCGGATCTCCTCGTCCTCGGGCACATGTGGCCCCGGCCGCGCGGACTCCCCGCCCACCTCGATGAGGTCTGCGCCCTCCTCCGCCATCTCCCGAGCCCGGCGAACGGCCGAGGCGAGGTCGGGGTGACGGGCGGCGGCGTAGAAGGAGTCCGTGGTCACGTTCAGAACCCCGACCACGTACACCCGGCGGCGCAGGTCGAGGACAACGTCCCGCAGGCGAAGAAGCCCCTGGTGGTCCACAAGTTCCCATTGTACCGGTCGGACGTTTCCCGTGCTGCCGGCCGTCCCACGCAGGAACCGGCCGGACCGGGGCGAACCGCTTTTCGCGGAGGCCGCCATGGATCCGCACGCGAGGGCCGTCCTCAAAGACATCCCCGCCTACGTACCGGGGAGGCGTGCAGCTGCCCCGGTGGAAGGCTCCCCGCAGGTGCACCTAGCATCCAACGAGAACCCCCTGGGTCCCTCTCCCCTGGCCCTGGAGGCGCTGGCCCGCGCGAGCTCGCAGTGGGCCCGCTACCCCGACGACGAGTGTACGGACCTGCGCGAGGCGCTGGCCGCGAGGCTCGGGGTTCCCACCGAGTGTCTGGCCGTTGGGGCTGGTAGCAGCGGGCTGCTCAAGCTCCTGGCGGAGGCGTACCTCGAGCCCGGGCGCAGCGTTGTGTACGCGTGGCCCAGCTTCCCCATGTACCGGATCGTCGCACGGCTGCAGGAGGCACAGGAAGTCCCGGTCCCCCTGGATGGTCACGGCCGCCACGACCTGGCCCGGATGGCCGAGGCAGCAAGGCGCGCGAGCCTGGTGGTGATGTGCAATCCCAATAACCCCACCGGGACCTACGTGTCGGGGGCCGAGCTCGCGGCGTTCCTGGACCGGATGCCGGGGGACGCCCTGGTGGTGCTGGACGAAGCGTACGCGGAGTTCGCCCGGGCTGCGGCAACGGACTACCCGGACGGCGTGCGGTGGGTCCGGGAAGGCCGACGGGTGGCCGTGCTGCGCAGCTTCTCCAAGGTGTATGGGCTGGCGGGCCTGCGGGTGGGCTACCTGGTGGCGCCCCCGGAAGTGGTGGAAGCCGTGGGCCGGGTACGGGAGCCCTTCCAGGTTTCCGCGCCCGCGCAGGCCGCGGCCCTGGCAGCCCTGGCAGACGAGGCCCACGTGGGCCGCACCCTGCAGGTGGTGGCGGAGGGCCGCCAGCGCCTGCAGCAGCTGGCCGAACAGCTCCGCCTGCCCAGCTACCCGAGCGTGGCCAATTTCGTGTGGCTGGACGTGGGCCTTCCGGCGGAGCAAGTCGCCGCAGAACTCCTGCGGCGAGGGGTGCTGGTGCGGCCGGGGCCAAGCGGGACCACGTGGGTGCGGGTGTCGGTGGGGACCTCCGAGGAGCTCAGCCGGTTCGAGGGGGCCCTGCGCCAGGTGCTGGCCACGGCCCCCTGAGTCCCGGCAGGGGTGTCCGGCGATCTCAAAGAACTACACAGGAAGGAAGAACGCTGTCGAAGGGGGGAGCGAGCGATGGTCGGTCGCAGGTGGTCGGTCCTGCTCCTGGTGGGAGCACTGGCCGCGGCGTCGGTGATGGGCGCTGCGGCCGCCCCCGCGTTCCGGTTCGACCGCAACATCAAGGTGGGCGTGGTGGACACCTACAGCGGCCCGCCCGCGGTGTTCGGGAACGACGCCCTCAACGGGTTCCGGCTGGCCCTGCAGGAGATCAACCGGGACGGGGTGCACGGGGCCCGCATCGAGTTCGTAACCCGGGACGAGAAGTTCAGCCCGGAGATCGGCCTCAGCATGGCCCGGGAGCTGGTCCTGCAGGAGCGGGTGGACGTCCTGGTGGGCACCATCAACAGCGCCACGGCCCTCGCCATCTCCGCCTTCGCTCGAGAGCAGCGGGTGCCCTTCATCGTGTGGATCTCGAAGAGCGAGAAGATCACGGGCGCCAAGGGCCACCGGTACGTGTTCAGCACGGGGGAGAACACCGCCATGGCCGGGAAGGCGCTGGCCGAAGCCATGGCCCGACGCGGGTACGCGAGGTTCTGGCTGGCGGCGGAGGACTACGAGTACGGACACGCCATCACCAACTCCTTCTGGCGGTTCATGAAGCGCGCCAAGCCCGAGTCCACCCTGGTGGGGCAGACGTGGTGGCGGACCGGTGAACCGGACCTGGTGCCCTACCTCACCCAGATCCTGCAGGCCCGGCCCCAGGCGGTGTTCTTCGGGACGGGCGGGGCTGGAATGGCCAACGTGATGCGGACCATGCAGGTGATCGGCTTCTCCCAGCGGATCCCTTCCGCGATCCACACCGCCATCGACGTGACGGTGCTGCGGCCCCTGGGCGCCGCGGCGCCGGAGG
>JBKBVM010000123.1:0-5228 GCA_046289555.1 bacterium | reverse complement strand
GTTCCGCCCGGCTGAGTCCGATAGCCTCCACCAAGCCCTCCTGACTCAGGTAGCCCAGGGAGTCCGCGCCGATCCGCTTGCGGATCTGCTCCACGTCCAGCTCCGCGGCCACCAGCTGGCGGCGGCTGCTGGTGTCCACCCCGTAGAAGCAAGGCCACCGGATGGGCGGGGACGAGATGCGCACGTGCACCTCCCGCGCTCCGGCCTCCCGCAGCACCTGCACGATCTTGCCGCTGGTGGTGCCCCGGACGATGCTGTCGTCCACCAGCACCACCCGCTGCCCGGCCACCAGCTCCCGCACGGGATTCAGCTTGACCCGCACCCCGAGGTCCCGGCGCTGCGGGTCCGGCTCGATAAAGGTCCGGCCCACGTACCGGTTCTTCACCAGGGCCAGCTCGAACCGCAGGCCGCTCTGCTCCGCGAACCCCAGCGCGGCAGACGTCCCCGAGTCCGGCACCGGCACCACTAGGTCCGCGTCCGCGGGGTGCTCCCGGGCCAGCACCCGCCCCATGGCGCGCCGTACCCGGTGGACGTTTCTGCCCACCAGGTTGGTGTCCGGCCGTGCGAAGTAGATGTACTCGAACACGCAGTGCGCCCGCCTGGGGGAGGGCAGCACCACCTCTCCGCGGAGCTGGCCGTCCCGCACCACCACCAGCTCCCCCGGGAGGACGTCCCGCACGAACACCGCGCCGATCTGGTCAAACGCGCACGTCTCTGAGGCCACCACCCACCCGTCCCCGAGGCGGCCGAGGACCAGGGGCCGGATGGCCAAGGGATCCCGGAACGCGAACAGCGTCCCGTCAACCAGCGCCACCACGGTGTACGCGCCCTCCAGACGCTCCATGGCCGCCCGGATGGCCGCCTCCGGCGTGCGGCGGGAGCTGGTGGCCACGCACCACGCCAGCACCTCCGTGTCGGAGGTACCCCGGAAGCGCACCCCGCGACGCTGGAGCTCCTCCCGCAGCTGCGGGGCGTTGGTGAGGTTGCCGTTGTGGGCCACCGCCAGCGTGCCCCACGGGGACGGCACCGCCACCGGTTGGGCGTTCTCCAGCACCGCGGACCCCATGGTGGAGTAGCGCACGTGGCCGACCCCCACGCTGCCGGGCAGCGCCGAGAGCCGGTCGTCGAAGACCCGGCTTACCAGGCCCATGCCCTTGTGCAGGTGCAGGCCCGCCTGGCTCCAGGTGGCGATCCCCGCGCTCTCCTGGCCCCGGTGCTGCAGCGCCAGGAGGCCCAGGTACACAAGTGGAGCCACCGTCTGCTCGGGCCACGCGATGCCGAACACCCCGCACTCCTCCCGGGGGCCCTCGCGCCAGGGGTCCTTCATCGGTACGCCTCCCACGCGGACCGGAGCTCCGCCACGGGGACCACCACCTCCGCACCCGGCAGCCGCAGCTGCAGCTGGTCTCCGCCCACGTAGCCCAGCAAACGGATGGGCACGCCAGCCCGCGCGCACAGCGTCGCGAACGCCTCGTACCGTTCGGGCGGCACGGAGACCACCACGCGGGACGGCCCCTCCCCGAACAGGCTCAGGTCCGCCCGGGTCCCGAACAACTCGGGGCTGAGGGTGCACCGGGCGCCGACGCCACCGGCCACGCACGCCTCGGCCAGGGCTACCGCGAGCCCGCCTTCGCTGACGTCGTGACTGGACCGCAGCAACCCCTCCTCCGCGGCGCGCACCAGCACGTCCAGCAGCCTCCGGTGCAGGGCCAGGTCCGGCCGGACCGGCGCGCCCGCCACCTTCCCGTGGAGGGTGCGCAGGTACTCGCTGCCGCCCAAAGACACGCGGCCCGAGCCCACCAGCGCCACCACGTCCCCGGCGGCCCCGAAGCCCGTGCTCAGGGCCCGGGTGACGTCCTCCATCACGCCCAGGCAGGCCACCACCGGAGTCGGGTAGACCGCGCCGTGCTCGGACTCGTTGTACAGGCTCACGTTCCCGCCCACCACCGGCACTCCCAGGGCGCGGCAGGCGTCCGCGATCCCGTCCACCACCCCTGCTAGCTCCCACGCCACCTCGGGCCGCTCGGGGTTACCGAGGTTCAGCCCGTCGGTGATGGCCACGGGTCTTGCGCCCACACACGCCACGTTCAAGGTGGCCTCGCACACCGCGGCCGCCCCACCCGCCCAGGGGTCCAGGTAGGCGATGCGGCCACTCCCGTCCACGCTCAGGGCGATCCCCCGGGGTGGGGCTTCCAAAAGGCGCAGCACCGCCGCGTCCCCACCCGGTGGCAGGACCGTGCGCAGCTGCACCATGTGGTCGTACTGGGTGAAAATAGGCCGCTTGCTGACCACGGAGGGCGACCGGAGGAGGCTCACGAGCGCCTGCGCAGGGTCCGGTTCGGGCAGGCCCCCGAGGTCGGCGTCCCTCAGCGCCCGCCGCGCGGGCGGCTCCTGTTCAGGCACCCGGTAGGTGGGCGCGTCCGTCAGGGCAGAAGGCGGGAGCTCCACCACCAGGGCGTCGCCGTCGTACACCCGCAGCACGGGGTCGGCGGTCACCTGGCCCACCACCTCCGCGTGCAGCCCCCACCGCCGGTACGCCCGCAGGACCTCCTCCTCGCGGCCCTGCTGCACCACCAGCAGCATCCGCTCCTGGGACTCCGACAGGAGCACCTCGGCGGGTGTCATCCCGCGCTCCCGCCTCGGTACCCGATCGAGGTGCAGGACCATTCCCACGCCGCCGCGGGCGCTCATCTCCGCGGCCGCGCACGTGATCCCTGCGGCCCCCATGTCCTGCAAGGCCACCACCGCGCCGGTCTCCAGCGCCTCCAGGGTGGCCTCGATGAGCAGCTTGCCCGCGAACGGGTCCCCGATCTGCACCGCACCGCGGTCCGACTCCGCGGAAGCTTCCTCCAACTCCTCGGAGGCGAACGCCGCTCCGCCGATCCCGTCCCGGCCCGTGCGGGCGCCCGCGTACACCACGGGGTTCCCGGGTCCCGAGGCCGCAGACCCCAACACCCGGGAGGAAGGCAGCAACCCGACACACGCCACGTTCACCAGGGGGTTGGCCCGGTAGCAGTCCTCGTACAGCACCTCCCCGCCCACCACGGGCACGCCCACGGAGTTGCCGTAGTGGCTGATCCCCGCCACCACCCCGTCCCGCAGCCGGCGCGACCGCCCGTCTTCCGGCGGCCCGAACCGCAGGCTGTCCAGAAGCGCCACCGGCCGGGCGCCCATGCTCAGCACGTCCCGCAGGATGCCGCCCACGCCCGTGGCCGCGCCGTGGAAGGGGTCCACCGCGCTGGGGTGGTTGTGGCTCTCCACCTTGAGGGCCGCAGCCAGGCCCGGCGCTACCTCCACCACCCCCGCGTTCTCCCCGGGGCCCCGCAGCACGCCAGGGCCAGCGGCGGGCAGGCGCTTGAGGTACGGGCGGGAGTGCTTGTACGCGCAGTGCTCGGACCACATGACCCCGAACATGCGCAGCTCCGTGGGGTTGGGCCGGCGGCCGAGGAGCGCGCAGACCCGTTCGTACTCCTCCCGCCGCAGCCCCGCGGCCTCCCACTCGGGAATCTGCGTTGCCGCCGTCATCGCGTCCTCCCCGCGGCCAACGGTGCCCGCTCCCGCAGCCACCGGTGCATGCTCTCGAACAGCCGCCGGCCGTCCTGCCCGCCCAACACCGCCTCCGAGCACCGCTCCGGGTGCGGCATCAGGCCCAGGACGTTGCCCTCCCGGTTTACCAGGCCCGCGATGTGGTGCAGTGAGCCGTTGGGGTTGGCCTCCGGGGTGGTGCGGCCGTCCCGGTCCACGTACCGGAACACCACCTGGCCGCGCTGCTCCAGCTCGTCCAGCACCTCCGGCGGCGCGTGGTACCGGCCGTCCCCGTGGGCGATGGGCATGCGCACCACCTCCCCCGGCGCGTACAGGCCGGTGAACGGCGTGTCGGCCCGCTCCACCCTGAGGTAGGTCCACTCGCACCGGAATGTGGCCCCCCGGTTCCGCAGCAGCGCGCCGGGCAGCAGCCCGGCCTCCAGCAGGACCTGGAACCCGTTGCAGATCCCCACCACCAGCCCGCCCGCCCCCGCGAACCGCCGGACCGCCCGTACCACCGGGCTCGTGGCGGCCACCGCGCCGGGCCGGAGGTAGTCGCCGTAGGAGAACCCGCCCGGCAGCACCACCGCGTCGAAACCCGAGAGGTCCTCCTCCTCGTGCCACACGAACTCCGCGGGGTAGCCCAGCACGTCCCGCAGCACATGCAGGCAGTCCCGGTCACAGTTGGACCCGGGGAACACCACCACGGCGAAACGCGGGTCCCACGTCACGGGGCCGCCACCTCCTCCCGCTCGTAGATCTCGTAGTCCTCGATGAGCGGGTTGGTGAGGAACCGCTCGCACAGCTCCCGGACCCGCTCCCGCCAACGGTCCTCGGGTACTGTCAGCTCGAACGCCTTGCCCACCCGGACCTCGGACGCCTCCAGGCCCAGCGCCCGCAGGCCGGTCTGGACCGCCTGTCCCTGCGCGTCCAGCACGCCCGGCTTGAGGAACACCACCACCCGCACGCGCTTGTTCACAGCTCCACCTCGCGCCCCGTGATCCGGCGGAACGCCTCCAGGTACCGTGCCCGCAGCTCCGCCACCAGTTGCGCGGGCAGCTCCGGGCCGGGCGGGGCCTTGTCCCAGCCCACCCGCTCCAGGTAGTCCCGCAGGAGCTGCTTGTCGAAGGGCTCCAGCTCGCCCCGCCGGTACGCCTCCGCGTCCCAGTACCGGGAGGAGTCCGGGGTGCCCACCTCGTCGATGAGGGCCAGCTCGCCGCCGATCCACCCGAACTCGAACTTGGTGTCCGCCAGCACCAGGCCCCGCGGTTCCACGTACGAGGCCATGTGACCGTACAGCCGCAGGCTCACGTCCCGCAGCCGAGCTGCCAGCTCCGATCCCACCGCTTCCGCCAGGAACTCGAAGGTCACGTTCTCGTCGTGGCCCGAAGCGCTCTTGGTGGCGGGGGTGAACAGGGGCTCCGCAAGGCGCGCGCCGGGCTGCAGGCCCGCGGGCAGCTCCACCCCGCACACCTGGCCGCTCGCCCGGTACTCCTTCCACGCAGAGCCGGCCAGGTAGCCGCGGACCACGCACTCGAAGTCCACCCGCTGCGCCCGCCGGACCAGCATGCTGCGGCCCCGCAGCGCCCCCAACTCCGATGCGTCCAGGCCCGTGGCCTGCGCGATCCCCCTCAGGTCGGTGCTCACCAGGTGGTTGGGGACGATGGACCGGGTCTGCTGGAACCAGAAGCTCGACAGCTGCG
>JBKBVM010000122.1:0-5343 GCA_046289555.1 bacterium | reverse complement strand
CGCGGGGTGCGGGAGCGCAACGTGAGGGTGGTCTACCTCCGACCGTACCTGCAGACCCCGGGCGGGGTGGACGCGGTGGCGTTCAACCTGGACTACGTGGAGCGGGTGGCTTCCGCGGTGCGGGCCGCAGGCTTCCGGCTGGGGCCCGCCGCACCCCTGCCGGAGGTGGCGGTGCCGGAGGTCCTCCGGTGGGCGGCGCTGCTGGCCGTGGCGGGCTCCGGGGCCTTGCTGGTGGCCGAGGTGGTACAGGCAGCCGGCGCGCGATCCCCGCAGAGTACGGCCCTTTTGGCGGTCGTGGCGGCTTTGCTGGCGGCGGCGGCGGGACATGCGGCAGGGCTGGGCGCGTGGGTGGACAAGCTGGCAGCGCTGGCTGCCGCGGTGGCGTTCCCCACCCTGGCGCTCCTCCACGTGGTTAACCCGGCCGGGTCGCGACGGGGAGGACTGGGCGCTGCCCTGGCGGGGTTGTGGGCGGCCAGCGCGGTCTCCGCCGCGGGCGGCGTGGTGGTGGCCGCTGTTCTGGTGGACTGGCCCTTCCGGCTGGCTGCGGACGTGTTCTTTGGCGTGAAGCTGGCCACGGTGGCGCCCGCGGCGCTGGTGGCGGGGGTGTGGTTCGCCTGGGAGCACCGGGAGCTCACCGTGCGAGGGGCAGCCGGGAAGCTCTCCCGGTGGCTGGCCCGGCCCGTTACCCTGGGCAGCGCGGTGGCGGTAGCGCTGGTGGCTGGCGTGGCGCTGCTGCTGGTCCTCCGCACCGGGAACACGGGGATCCCCGTGCCGTCCGTGGAGGAGCGCCTGCGGGATGCCCTGGAGCGCGTGCTGGTGGCGAGGCCTCGGACCAAGGAGTACCTCCTTGGCCACCCGGCCCTCGTGCTGGCCCTGGCTTCCGGAGCCCTGGGGCTCCGCAGCTGGACCCTGCCGCTGCTGGTGGTGGCCGCTGTGGGTCAGGCCGGCCTGGTAAACTCCTTTTCCCACCTGCACACCCCCCTGCTGTACACGGTGTGGAGGACCGCCAACGGCTTGGTGCTGGGCAGTATCGTCGGGGCTGTTGCGTACGCGGTGTTGGGGTGGCTGCTGAGCCGGTTTCCACAGGCCCCGCGGGTGACCGAACTCGTAGGGTCGGGTTCTAGGGCGGACCCACGGGCTTCAGGCCCCGGGAGTTCCGTGCGGGCGCGCTGACGGTGCGGGTGGCCATCTTCGGGTACTACGGGTTCGGGAATCTCGGCGACGAGGCGGTCCTGCACGCCATGGTGGAGCACCTCCGGGAGGCGCTGCCGGGCGTGGAGCTCTGGGTGCTCTCGGGGGACCCGGCGGAGACAGAGCGGACGCACGGCGTGCGCGGCGTGCCCAGGACCGACCTGCGGGCGGTCCGACGGCTGTTCCGGTCTTCGGACCTGGTGTGCAGCGGCGGCGGGAGCCTGTTCCAGGACGTGACCTCCTGGCGCAGCCCGCTGTTCTACGGCCTGCTGCACGAGCTGGCCCGGGGTACTCCGGTGCTCGTGTACGCCCAGGGCATCGGCCCCTTGCGCCGACGGACGAGCCGCGCGGTGACCCGGCGCGCCATGGAGGGCGCCGCCGCCATCACGGTGCGGGACCAGGACTCCGCGGACCGGCTGCGGGAGCTTGGGGTGGAGCGCCCGGTGGAGGTGGTGTGCGACCCCGCTCTCGGCCTGTCCGCTTCAGCCTCCCACCCTCAGGACCGCACCCTCGTGGTATCCGTCCGGCCGTGGCCCGGGGTCTCCTGGTCGCGTCTGTTGGAGGCCCTGCGGCGGGCGGCCCGCCAGGCGGAACTGCAGCCGCGGGTGGTGTGCCTGCACCGCGTGGCCGACCTGTCGGCCTCCGAGGAACTGGCGGTGCAGCTGGGAAGCGACCTGGTGGTACCTTCCAGCCCCAGGGAGGCGCTGGAAGCCGTGGCGGGCGCCCGGGTGGTGGTGGGCATGAGGCTGCACGCCCTGGTCCTGGCGGCGGCGGCGGGCGTACCCTTTGTAGGCGTCGCCTACGACCCTAAGGTCTCCTCCTTCGCCGCCTGGGTGGAGATGCCCTGCGTAGCGGCCAACTCTGTGGACCCTTCCGAGCTGGCAGGGCAGGTGGCGGCGCTGGCCGCAGACCTTGGGGCGCCCGGTCGGCTGCGGCGGAAGGTGGACTCCCTGCGGCCCCTGGCCCGTCGGCCCGCCCAGCTCGCCGCAGGGCTGGTGGGGGTGGTGTGTTGACCGACCGGGTATGGGTCCTCGGGGTTCCCTTCGACCCCGTGGGACTCGCCGACGCGGCTGACCGAGTAGCCGTCCTCGTCGCGTCAGGCGGTCCTCACCTGGTGGTGACCGCCAACCCGGAGCTGGTGGTGGCCGCCAGGAAAGACCCGGACCTGCTCCGAGCCGTGCGGGGAGCTTCGCTGGTGGTGGCAGACGGGATCGGTGTGGTGTGGGCCTCCCGCCGGCTGGGCAGGCCCTTGCCCGAGCGCGTACCCGGGGTCGAGCTGATGGAGGCGTTGTGCGAGCGGGCGGCACGCCAGCGTTGGCCTGTCTTCCTGCTCGGGGGCCTGCCCGGGGTGGCGGAGCAGGCGGCGGTGGAGTTGCGGCGGCGCTGGCCCGCACTGTGCGTGGCAGGTACCCACCACGGGTACTTCCGCGAGGACGCGCCCGTCGTGGAGGCGGTGGCGCGTTCGGGCGCGGCCCTGCTGTTCTGCGGGCTGGGCAGCCCGCGGCAGGAGCTGTGGCTAAGCCGCCATCTGGACCGGCTGGGGGTGCGGGTGGCCATGGGGGTAGGAGGGAGCCTGGACGTGCTGGCAGGCCGCATCGCCCGAGCCCCCGCATGGCTCCGCCGGGTCCACCTGGAGTGGCTGTACCGGCTGGTGCGCGAGCCCAGGCGGTGGCGGAGGCAGCTGGCTCTGCCCCGGTTCGCCTGGCTGGTCCTCCGGTCCGCCTCCAGGAGGGAAGGGGCGGGTTGACAAGGAAAAGTAACCTACGCGGTGCGTGAGCGAAAGACCGCCCCACCGCGGGTGGTCGGGATGCCTGAGGTCCTGAAGGTCTCTGCGGACTCCAACCCCAAGGCCGTGGCCGGAGCTCTGGCGGCCCTGCTGCGCGAGCACGGGTCGGCGGAGCTACAGGCCATCGGCGCGGGTGCGGTGAACCAGGCGGTGAAGGCCATCGCCATCACCCGGGGCTTCATCGCCCCGAACGGCATCGACCTGGTCGCCATCCCCGCCTTCACCAAGGTGGAGATCGACGGCCAAGAGCGCACCGCCATCCGGTTCCTGGTGGAGGCCCGCACGCCCCCGGCTCGCTGACCGCGCGCGGCGGCTGCTATAGTGGGCTGGGAGGCCGCGGCGGGAGGCACCCTTGGAGTACGGACCCCTCAAGCTGTTCAGCGGGACCTCGAACCGCCCCCTGGCGGAGGAGATCGCCCGGTGCCTGCGCATGGAGCTGGGCCGGGTGCGGATCGAGCGGTTCGCGGACGGGGAGATCTACGTGCGCTACGAGGAGAACGCGCGGGGCGTGGACGCCTTCGTGGTCCAGTCCCTGTGCCACCCGGTAAACGAGAACCTCATGGAGCTGCTCATCATGGTGGACGCCCTCCGCCGGGCGTCCGCGGGCCGCATCACCGCGGTGATCCCCTATTATGGTTACGCGCGGAAGGACAAGAAGGACGCGCCGCGGGAGCCCATCACGGGCCGGCTGGTGGCAGACCTCCTCATCACCGCGGGCGTGGACCGCGTGCTTACCGTGGACCTGCACGCGGGGCAGATCGAGGGCTTCTTCAGCATCCCCGTGGACCACCTGCGGGCCATGCCCCTGTTCAGCGACGACCTCCGGCACAAGGGCCTGCGCAACGCGGTGGTCGTGGCGGCGGACGACGGTGCGGTGAAGCGCAGCAAGCAGCTGGCCGACCGCCTGGACCTGCCCCTGGCCATCGTCTTCCAGCGGCGCGTGGGCAAGGACACCAAGCAGCCCGTGGAGGTCGTGGGCGAGGTGGAGGGGCGGGTCCCCATCCTCATCGAGGACATCATCGACACCGCGGGGACCATCTCGGGCGCGGTGGACGTCCTGGTGCAGCACGGGGCCCAGCCGGAGGCATACGTGTGCGCCACCCACGCGGTGTTCGCCGGCCCCGCCCTGCAGCGGTTGAGCCGGCCCGAGATCCGGGAGGTCATCGTCACCAACACGATCCCCCGGCACCCCGAGGCGCCGCCCAAGGTCCGGGTGCTGTCCGCGGCGCCCCTGCTGGCGGAAGCCATCCGCCGCATCCACGGGGACGAGTCCGTCAGCGCCCTGTTCACATAGGCCATGGGCTCGGTGCGCACCCGCATCCCGCCCAGCCCCACCGGCTACCTCCACGTGGGGAACGCCTGGGCGGCCTTCTTCAACTGGCTGTTCGCCCGGCGCCAGGGAGGCCAGGTGGTCCTGCGCATCGAGGACACGGACCCCACACGCTCCTCCCCCGAGTACGAGCGGGCCATCTACGAGGACCTCCGGTGGCTGGGGATCGACTGGGACGAGGGGCCAGACGTAGGGGGGCCGTACGGCCCGTACCGCCAGAGCCAGCGGGCGCACCTGTACCGGGAGGCGGCCGAAGCGCTGCTGCGGGTGGGAGCGGCGTACCGATGCTACTGCACGCCGGAGGAGATCGAGCAGGAGCGGCAGCGGGCTCTGGCGGAGCGGCGGCCCTACCGCTACTCGGGGCGCTGCCGGACCCGCTCGGAGGCCGAGGTCCGTGCGCTGGAGCGGGAGGGCCGGCGGCCGGCGTTGCGGCTGGACGTGGGCCGGTTCCACGACCCCCGCTGGGTCACCGGACATGGCTGGCTGCAGGTGCGGCGGGAGGACGGCAGGGACCGGCTGTACGTGGTGGTGCACGACCTGATCCGGGGCGAGGTGGCCTTCGCCCTCGACGAGCTGGACGACTTCATCGTGGTCCGGTCCGACGGCACCGCGCTCTATAACTTCGCCAACGTGGTGGACGACCACGGGATGCGCATCACCCACGTGCTTCGGGCGGTCGAGCACCTGAGCAACACGCCCCGCCAGGTGTTGCTGTACCGGGCCCTGGGCTGGGACCCGCCGCAGTTCGCCCACCTTCCCGTCCTGGTGGGACCCGACCGAAAGAAGCTCAGCAAGCGGCACGGGGACGCGGCCCTGCGGGAGTACCGGGACGAGCTGTACCTGCCGGAGGCGCTTCGGAACTTCTTCGCCCTCATGGCCTGGTACCCGGAGGACGGCCGGGAGATCTTCAGCACCGAGGAGCTGGTCCAGCGGTTCGACCTAGCTCAGGTGGGGCGAGCTTCCCCTGTGTTCGACCGGCAGAAGCTCCTGTGGATGAACGGGGAGTACATGCGCCGGGCTCTGCGGGAGGACCCCG
>JBKBVM010000121.1:0-5419 GCA_046289555.1 bacterium | reverse complement strand
CCGGGCTCTGGACGAGGTCCGCCAGCGGCGGTAGACGGGCCCGCGACCGCGTCGAAAAAGTCGGCCGGGCGCGTTCACTCTTCGGAGTCCGCTCCGGAGGGTGGACGTGCGCCGGCCGCGTTTGTGGGTTTCCGTAGCCTTCCTCGCGGGCGCCGCCGCGGGGGTGGGCGGTCTGGTCCCCTTCCAGGCTGCCCTGGGCGTCTGTGCGGCGCTTGTGCCTGTGTGCGTGGGGGCCGCAGGCCGGGCCCGGTCCGGGGCCGCGGTCCTGCTGGTCTGTGCGGCGGCCGCGGGTGCCGCTGCAGGTGCGCGGGCCCGCACGCCGCCGGGGCCGGATGAGCTGGCGGGCAGGACCGGCCAGGTGGTGGAGGTGGAAGGACTGGCCGCCACCGCCGGCCGGCGCTTCGTCCTGCAGACTGCGCGCGTGCTGCGGCCCACAGGCGTCCGGCCCAGCCGGGTCCAGGTCCGCAGCCGCAGCCCGGTGGCTCCCGGAGACCTCGTGCGGGTCCGCGGGAGGGTGCTGCCGATTCCCGAGCCCACGAACCCGGGACAGCCCGACCCCGCGCGCTGGCTTCACCGCCAGGACGCCCGGGCCGTGTTGGTAGCGGAGCGACTGGAGGTGCTGGAGCGCGGCCACGGCCCTCCGTGGCTGCGGTGGGCGTCGTCGGTCCGCGACGCACTGCGCGGGGTCTACCAGAAGGCTCTGGGCCCTCCCCTGGACGCCGTGATGGCCGGGGTCGTGCTGGGGATCCCGGTAAGCGACCGGGACCTGCAGGAGGCGTTCCGGGCCAGCGGGCTGGTGCACCTGCTGGTGGCCTCCGGCGCGCAGCTGTCCACCGTGGCCGCCGCGGCGTACCTGGCCCTGCGCCGGTTCCGGCGGCCCGTGCGTGCTGTGGGAGCGCTGGCCTCGGTCCTGACCTTCGCGTGGGTCGCCGGGTGGGAGCCCTCCATGGCGCGGGCAGCGCTGATGGCCGGGGTGGGGGTGGCTGCAGGGCAGCTCAAGCGGGAGGTGGATCCCTGCACGCTGCTGGCCTTGGCGGCCGCGGCGCTGGTGGCCGCGCGGCCGCTGTGGCTGCTGGACGTCGGCTTCCAGCTGTCCTTTGCGGCCACCGCCGGGCTGGTGCTGCTGGCCCGGCCCCTGGAGAGGGCCTTCGGGACAGGGCCGCAGCTGCTACGGGAGGGCGTGGCGGCCGCCGTCTCCTGCCAGCTGTTCGTAGCTCCCCTGGTGGTGTGGCACTTCGGCCAGCTCCAACCGTGGGCGGTGGTGGCCAACGTGCTGGCCGTACCGGCGTCCGCGTTCGTGGTGCCCGCGGGGCTTGTGGGCGGCCTCGTGGGGCTCGTCTGGCTTCCGGCCGCGCTGCCGGTGCTGTGGCTGGCGGGGGCGGGGTGTGCGTACCTGGTGTGGCTGGCCCGCACGGTTTCGTCGTTGCCCGCGGCCACCGCGCACGCCCCAGACCCGACCGGCAGCGCGCTGGTGCTGGCGTGGTGTGCCCTGGTCGCGGTGGCCGCGTGGCGGGGGCGGGTGCGGCCCGGGCGGGCGGTGGTGGCCGCGGCCCTGGCGGTCGCGGTGGCGGTGTGGGTCCGGGCCCTCCCACCTCCGCCGTTCGCCGAAGTGGTGTTCCTGGACGTCGGCCAGGGTGACGCCATCGTGGTCCGCACCCCGCAGGGGCACCGGGTGGTGGTGGACGGCGGCCCTGAGGCGGAGCCGATCACCAGCTTCCTGGCCAAAAGCGGGGGCCGGGTGGACGTGGCGGTGCTGAGCCACCCGCACGCGGACCACGTGGCCGGCCTCGCACACGCTTTGCGGCGCTTCGGGGCCGGCGTGGTGCTGGACGGTGGCTACCCGCACCCGTCTCCCGTCTACGCGGCCTTCCTGCAGACCGTGCGCGACCGGCGGATCCCGTACCACCTGGCGCGGCGGGGCGTGCGGGTGAGCCTAGGTGAGCTGGACCTGCGGGTGCTGTGGCCTGCACAGACCCTCTGGGAGGGACCGTCCGCGGCCAACGAGAACTCCGTCGTGGTGTTGCTGCGCTACCGGCAGGTGCGGTTCCTGCTTCCGGGGGATGTGGAGGCAGGCGCGGAGGCCGCGCTGGTCGCTTCCGGGGACGACCTGCGGGCGGAGGTGCTGAAAGTCCCGCACCAGGGCAGCCGCACCAGCAGCACCGACCCGTTCCTGAGGGCGGTCTCCCCGAGGGTCGCGGTGCTGTCCGTGGGCCGGTGGAACCCGTACGGCCACCCGCACCGCGAGGTGCTGGCGCGTTACGGCCGACTCGGAGTCCCTGTGTACCGCACCGACCGCGACGGGGCGGTGACCGTCCGCACGGACGGGAGGGCGCTGTGGGTGCAGACGGGCAGACGGTGGTGCTGTACGGCGTGGTGGACCGCCTGGAGGACGAGGTAGCCGTACTGATCCTGGAAGGCGGTCAGGCAGCATTCCTGCCCCGCGCGGCCCTGCCGCGCAGCGCGCGGGAGGGAAGCGGCGTGCGAGTCGAGGTGCGGCTGGCCCCCAACCCGTGGCGGGCGCGGGTGCGCGGGGCGCTGCGCGGGCTGGAACAGGGAGATCGATGAGCCAGGGGCGCTCTCCGGGGACTCGGGTGTACCTCGTGGTGGGGGAGGAGGCGTGGCTGCGCCGCAGGGCGGTGGAACGCCTCGTGAGCGCCCACCTGACCCCCGCGGAACGGGAGCTGAATTTGGACCAGCTGGACGCCGCAGAGGCCGACGTTTCGGAGATCCTCACGCGGGCGGACACCTTGCCCTTCTTCGGGGACACTCGGGTAGTGGTGGTGCGGCGGGTGGACCGCCTGCCCGCCTCCGCGCAGGAGCGGCTGGCGGCGTACCTGGAAGCAACCCCCCCGGCGTGCGTGCTGGTGCTGGAAGCGGCCTCCTTGGACCGGCGCCGCCGGCTGTGGGGCGTGCTCCAGCGGGTGGCGGAGGTGGTGGAGGCTGGCCCCCTGGACGCCCGCGACGCCTCCGCGTGGGTGACCTCGCGGGTGCGGGAGCTGGGCAAGCGCATCACGGGGGAGGCGGCCCGGGCGCTGGTGGCCGCGGTGGGCACCGACCTGTACGCCCTGTCCGGAGAGGTGGAGAAGCTGGTGGCGTACGCCGCAGAGCGCGCCACCGTCCAGCTGGCTGACGTGGAGGCGGTGGCCTCGCACGGCGCGGAGGTGTCGGTGTTCGCCCTCACCGACGCGGTGGCGGCGGGGGACACAGCGGCCGCGCTGCGGGTGGTGCAGAGGCTGCTGGAACGGGAGAACCCGGTGGGACTCGTGGCGCTGCTGGCTTCCCACTTCCGGGCCCTGCTGTACACGCAGGCGCTGCTAGCCCAGAGGGCCACCTCCGGGCAGGTGCGACAGGCCCTCGGCAGCCGCGCGTGGCTCTTCGGCCGCTACCGGGAGCAGGTCCGGCGCTTAGGGGGCAGCCGGCTGGCGGAGCTGTACCAGCACATCGAGCGGACGGACCTGCAGCTGAAGACCTCCGCGGGCGCCGCAGACGTGCGGGTCCAGCAGCTGGTGGTCCGGCTGTGTGCGCCGGCCGCAGCCCGCGGCGATCCCGCGGGGGCACACGCCTAACCGGGCTGCAAAACGGCCCGCATCAGTCGGCTCTTCCTGCGGGCCGCGGTGTTGCGGTGCAGGATCCCCTTGGCCGCGGCCTTGTCGATGGCCTTCACCGCAGCCCGCAGGGCCTCCAGGTCCCGCGTGCTCCGGGCCTTCTTGACCAGCGTCTTCACCTTGGACTTCACCGCACGGTTGCGCAGGGTCCGCTTGACCGTCTGCCGCAACCGCTTGAGCCCCGAACGACTCCGCTTCGCCACGCCGTGCGACCTCCTCTCACCGACGGTCCCGGCGCATTGTACCATAACGGCAGCCGACCGCAGCCGGAGGTGTTCCATCCGCCTGCAGGCCACGTCAGAGGCCCACACCGGGGCGCCCAGGCAGATCGCGAAGGCGGCGGGCATCATGGCCGCCGCGGCGGTGGCCAGCCGCCTGCTGGGGGTGTTGCGGGAGGCCACCGTGGCGGCGCTGTTCGGCGCAGGCGACGCCAAGGCCGCCTACGTGGTGGCCTACTCGGTGCCCTTCTTCGTGCAGCGGCTGCTGATGGGCGGCACCCTCAGCATCGTGTTCATCCCCACCATCACCCGGTACCTCACCCGCGGGGACCCCGCGGAGACCGACCGCGTGGTGAACAACTTACTGACCCTGGTCCTGCTGGTGGGGCTGGGGATGGTGGTGGGGGGTCAGGTGGTGGCGCCCTGGGTGATCCCGCTGGCGGCGCCGGGGTTCGCAGCAGCCCCGCGGCTGCTGGGGCTCGCTACGGAACTCACCCGGATCCTGTTCGTGGCCATGTTCTTCCTCGGCGTCTCCCTGTTCCTCACCGGATACCTGCAGTCCCACCAGCAGTTCACCGTACCGGCCCTGGCGCCCCTGCTGTTCAACCTGGTGATCATCGGGGCGTCTGTGGCCCTGGCACCCCTGTGGGACATCCACGGACTCGCGGTGGCGTGGGTGCTGGGCACCGCGGCTCAGTGCCTGGCTCAGGTCCCCGCGGCGCTGCGCGCCGGCCTCCGCTACCGGCCCCGGCTGGAACTGCGGCACCCGGCCCTGCGCGAGGTGGTGCGCCTGGCCCTGCCCGCCATGCTGGGCCTGGCGGTGGTGGAGGTCAACAGCTACGTGGACCGCGTCTTCGCCTCGTACCTCCCGGGCGGCACGGTGAACGCGGTGGCGGTGCTGGACTACGCCTACGAGGTGGTCCAGGCCCCGGTGGGGTTCTTCGCCATCTCCATCGCCACCGCCATCTTCCCCCACCTGTCGCGCCACGCGGGCAGCGGGGACCTGGAGTCCCTGCGCCGGACCGCGTCGCTGGGGCTGCGGGCCGCGGTGTTCGCCACCGCGCCCGTGCTGGCCCTGTACGTGGCGGTGCCCGACCTGTTGGTACGGGTCCTGTTCGAACGGTACGCCTTCGGCCCGGAGGCCACGGAGGCGGTGGCGGCAGCCGTGGCCGCCTACGGGGTAGGGCTCGTGTCGGTGGCATGCTACACGGTGGTCACCCGGGTGTTCTACGCCCTGCACGACATGGCCACACCCGTGCGGGTGGGGGCGGCCATGATCGTCCTGAACGCGGTGCTGGACTGGCTGTTCATGAGGTGGTGGGGACACGTGGGGATCGCCCTGGCCACCTCCGCGGTCTCCACGGTCAACGTGGCCACGCTGCTGTGGCTGGCCCGGCGGCGGCTGGGCTCCCTGGAGGGCCGCCGGGTTGGGCGGAGCGTGGCGCGGGCCATGGCCGCGGCGGCGCTGGCATCCCGGGACAGGGGCGCATCCGGCGGCGCCTGATCGCGCAACCAGGCGGCGCGGTAGGTCAGCAGCGCACCGCCATCGATCAGGGCCTGCATTTCCCCCAGGCGGGCCTGGGTGAGTTGGAAGTC
>JBKBVM010000120.1:0-5455 GCA_046289555.1 bacterium | reverse complement strand
CTGTGTCGTCCTCCACGAAGTCGTAACCTGCCGCCGCCCGCGGGACGTCTGGGTGGGGGAGAATACCGGTGTCCACCACCGCCACCTTCACCCCGTTGCCTACAGTGACCCCCCACGCGTCGGGTGCGCGGATCTGGGCGAGCGCCCACTGCCCTGGATACAGCGGGTCGTCCGGGCGCACCTGCAAGGCCCGCACGCGGACGTGGGGCTCGACCCGCGCAACCCTGGGGTCCGCGGCAAGCCGGGTCGACAGCTGGACCAACCCCGCGCCACCCCGCGGCCTCACGACCAGTGCCCGCGCCCGGCGCCGTACCTTGACCACCTCCGCGCCCACTCCTGCAGCTAGGTCCGCTGCTTGCTCGACCGGCACACCCGGCCGCAGCCGTACCACGAGCTCACCGGCCGGCGGCAGGCGGTGGGTGGGGCGGCGGAGCAGCGTCCCGCGCCCCAAAGCCTGGCAGCTGGCCGGACTCGGGCTGGGCGCAGGGGCGACCCCGCTCTGTCCGCACGCGGCCACCAACGCCGCCACCACCAGCCCCGCGGCTGCCCGCTCGAGCCTACAGAGGCCCGTCAAGCAGGGGCGTCCAGCCACTCGAACGCCACCACGTGGAAGGTGTTCAGGCGGTCGTTAGAAGAGGGCAGCCAGCGCACCTCGATGGGGTACGCGAAGTCCGGCTGCATCCGGCCGTGCTGCAGCCAGTACCGCGCGTGGGGGTCTGCCAGGATGCTAGGGTTCGCCTTCGCAACTAGGCGCAGCGGGCGGTCCACCAGGTGCACCTCCTCCAGCTCCGGGACCTGCCCGACCCGGCGTAGCACTTCCCGTGCCACGCCCGATGGCGGCGGAGGCCACAGGTTCACCAACCCCACGTTGCGCCGTAGGGGCCCCATCACCTTCACGTTGGCCAGCTGCGCGGGAAAGCCCAGGTCCCGGACCGCCTCCAGCACCTCCTCGTTCGCACGGGCCACCGCTCGGCCGTGATAGTCGGGGTTGGCGAGGGGCTTGAGCAGGTGTTTCAACTTGCACCCCTCGCGGCCGGGGTTCTCGCCGATCTTCGTCTGCGGCGGGTCGATCCCCAGCTGCAGCGCCAGGCACCGGATCTGGGGCTTGTCCAGTTCCAGCAGCGGTGCGTAGTAGCCGTTGCACAGCTTCAGCCCCATCTGGCCCCAGGTGTCTGACCGGTTGGCACCTGTGACGACCAGGCGCCCGCGGGCCGCCGCCTTGACCAGGCCCAGCTTGATGTCCCGGGTACACCGGTTGCACGCGGGACCGCCGGCCATGATCCGGTCCTGCAGGGCCTGGCCCAACAGGCACCGCTGCGGCAGCCCGAGCCGCTCCGCCATCTCCAGCACGATCTCGTTGCCGCGGCGGTACGCGTACTGACCCATGTTCACAGTGACCAGCAGCACCCGTTCCGGCCCTAGGGCCTCCCGGCACAGGGCTGCGGCCACGCTGCTGTCCAGGCCGCCGCTGAAGGCTACCGCCACCGGCTGGCCGTCGGTGACCTGTCGGACCTCGTCCACCAGCGCCTGCAGGAGAGCCACGGCTCCAATGTACGGCATCCGTTAGCTTCCGGCACGGCAGGCGCGCACATATTTTCGGTAGTGCAGGACTGCGTTCAGCAATGTCGAATAAAACAGGAGCTGGTGAATCCACTGGAAGGGGGGATTGTCGGTGCGGAGCCTCCTGCTCGTCTCGGTGGCGGCTGTGTTAGCGCTGGCGGTGGGTCTGCCTGCGGCCAGTGGTCCCGCCGCGCCCGCCCCGCAGGCCGGCGGCACCCTGATCATCGGTCGGGGGGTCGACTCGGTCACCCTGAGTCCCTACGCCTCCGCTTCACCGGACGCGGAGGTGATCTCCCACGTGGCGGAGACCCTCTACCAGCTGACCCCAGAGGGGCGGATCGAGCCCCTACTGGCGGAACGCCTGCCCCAGGTGTCCCCGGACGGCCGCAGCATGACCATCCGGCTGCGGCGCGGGATCCGCTTCCACGACGGCACGCCTTTCGACGCGGCAGCGGTCAAGTGGAACTTCGACTTCATCCTCAACCCCGAGAACCGCGCGCCCTTCCGCGCCATCCTTCTCGGGGAAGTCACCAGCGTGGACGTGGTGGACGCGTACACCGTCCGCCTGAACCTCCGCCGGCCCTTCGTGCCGCTGCTCGCGCACCTCACCCACGACTTCATCGCGATCCACAGCCACACAGCGGTGCAGCGGGCGGGTGGGATGCGGCCGCCTACGGGCGAGCCCTACGGCCGTCAGCCCGTAGGGACGGGCCCCTTCCGGTTCCGGGAGTGGGTCCGCGGGGACCGCATCGTGCTGGAGCGCAACCCCGACTACTGGGGTCCCCGCAAGCCTCTCCTGGACCAGGTGGTGTTCCGCGCCATCCCCGACGACGGGGCTCGGGTGCTGGCCCTGGAGGGCGGACAGATCCACGTGGCGGTGCGGGTGCCGCCGCGGGAGACCACCCGGCTCGCCCTCAACCGCGCCCTGCGCATCGACCGGACCAGCAGCGTCCGGACCATCTACATCGCCTTCAACAACCAGAAGCCGCCCTTCACGGACGCCCGGGTCCGGCAGGCTTTCAACTACGCGGTGAACAAGCGGGCCATCGTGCAGACGGTGCTGGGCGGGGCCGCCCGGGTGTCTGACGCACCCATCTCGCCCGGGATCGTGGGCTACAGCCCGATCCAGCCCGGAGGGTGGCCCTACGACGTAGACCGTGCCAAGCGGCTGCTCGCGGAGGCGGGCCACGGGGGAGGGCTGAACGTGACCCTGCTGCACCCGACAGGCCGGTACGTGCAGGACGCCGCCGTGGCGGCCGCGGTGCAGGCGCAGCTACGGGCGGCAGGGATCAACGCGCGCCTCCAGACCATGGAGTGGGCCGCGTACTTGAGCTTTACCAACCAACCCGTGGACCGTACCCCCGTGGAGATGTTCATGCTGGGCTGGGGCACGGTCACCGGGGACGCCGACTACGGACTGTTCAGCCTGTTCCACAGCAGCCAGTGGGCCCCCGCCGGGTTCAACCGGTTCTTCTACCGCAACCCGCAGGTGGACCAGCTCCTGGAGGAGGCCCGGGCCATCACCGACCCCGCGCGCCGCGCGGCCACCTACAAGCAGGCCATGGAGCTGATCTGGCGGGACGCCCCGTGGCTGTTCCTCCACAGCGAGTCGCAGGTCACAGGGCTGCGCCGCGAGGTCCAGGGCCTGGTGGTGCACCCCACGGAGCGGGTCCTGGCCCACACCGCTTGGCTTGCCAGGTAGAAACGGGGCCCACGCCAGGGAAGGGGCCGGCCCTGCCGGCCCCTTCCCATTCGGTACCATAGGACGGGTGACCCGCGGTGTGGCGCTACGTGCTCAAGCGCGTGCTGCTGGCGCTCCCGGTGCTCCTGGGGGTGTCGGTGGTGGTGTTTGTCGCCATCCGCTCGATCCCCGGCGACCCCGCCCAGATCATGGCAGGGCAGGCCGCCACTGAGGAGGTGGTACGTCAGATCCGACAGTCCCTGGGACTGGACCAGCCTTTGCCCGTGCAGTACCTGTACTTCCTCCGCAACGTGGTGCGGGGCGACCTGGGTCGGTCCCTGTTCAACGGCGCCCCCGTGGTGGAGGAGCTGGGCCAGCGCTTCCCGAGGACCGTGCGCCTCGCCCTGGCCAGCATGGCGGTGGCCTCCCTGATCGGCGTCCCGGCGGGGATTCTGGCCGCCACCCGCCACCTCTCGTGGGTGGATACCCTCGTCATGCTCGTAGCCCTCGTGGGCGTGTCCATGCCCGTATTCTGGCTCGGGCTCAACCTCATCCTGGTCTTCTCCGTGCGGCTCCAGTGGCTGCCCGCGTTCGGCTACGAGACCTGGCGGCACCTGCTGCTGCCCTCCGTCACCCTGGGCGCGGCCTCTGCGGCCATCGTGGCCCGCATGACCCGCTCCGCCATGCTGGAGGTGCTGGGCCAGGACTACATCCG
The DNA here is from genome assembly GCA_046289555.1 of bacterium. Taxonomy (GTDB): domain Bacteria; phylum Sysuimicrobiota; class Sysuimicrobiia; order Sysuimicrobiales; family Sysuimicrobiaceae; genus Tepidifontimicrobium. The sequence goes on along the minus strand of JBKBVM010000120.1, from coordinate 1,499 downwards.
CACTGCCCGAGCCAAGGGCCTCGCGGAGCGGGCGGTGGTGAACCGACACGCCCTGCGCAACGCCCTGATCCCCGTGGTAACCGTCCTGGGGCTCCAGCTGGGCACCCTCCTTTCGGGCGCCGTGCTCACGGAAACCGTGTTCGCGTGGCCGGGCATCGGCCGTCTGCTGGTGGACGCGGTGCTGGCCCGCGACTACCCCATCATCCAGGGTGCCACCCTGCTCATCGCTGCCACCTTCGTGGCCCTCAACCTGGCCGTGGACGTGCTGTACGGACTGCTGGACCCTCGGATCCGCTATGAGTAACGCACCGCGCCCCTCTGCGGTCGTCGCGCCTGCCCCGGCGGAGCCGGTCGGTCGGGCGCTGGGGGTGGTGTCCGCGGGAGCCCTGGTGTGGCGTCGGCTGCGCCGCAGCCGCTCCGCCATGCTGGGCCTGGGCATCCTGGCCGTGTTCGCCGCCTGCGGGGTCCTGGCTCCCTGGATCGCCCCCTACGACCCCTACGCCTCGGACCTGGAGAACAGCCTCAAGCCGCCCAACAGCCGGCACTGGCTGGGCACCGACGAGCTGGGCCGCGACCTGCTGAGTCGGATCCTGTACGGCGCCCGCCTGTCCATGGTCATCGGCACCATCGCGGTGGCCATCGGCGTGATCCTGGGCGTTCCCCTCGGGCTGCTCTCCGGGTACCTCGGAGGCTGGTTCGACCTGGTGGTGCAGCGGGCCATCGACGTCCTGCTGGCGTTTCCCAGTACCGTGCTCGCCATCCTGCTGGTCACCATCCTGGGGGTGGGCTTGGTGAACGTGATGATCGCCGTGGGGATCGTGTCTGTCCCCACGTACACCCGCCTGGTCCGCGGACAGGTGCTCTCCCTGAAGGAGCAGGAGTTCGTGCTCGCCGCCCGGGCCCTGGGCGCCGGGAGCTTGCGCATCGTGTTCCGCCACATCCTCCCCAACACCCTCGCGGTGCTGATCGTCCAGACCACCCTTCAGGTGGCGAGCGCCATCCTGTCTGCCGCGGCCCTGGGATTCCTCGGGCTGGGCGTCCAGCAGCCCACCGCGGAGTGGGGCGCGATGCTGTCGACCGCCCGGCAGTACATCCAGCTGGCCCCGCATACCCTGGTGTTCCCCGGCCTCGCCATCATGCTGACGGTGCTGGGGTTCAACCTGTTCGGGGACGGTCTGCGGGACGCCCTGGATCCCCGGCTCCGGGTGTGACCCGGTGTCTGGCACCAGGTACCAGGTACCCCGTAGAATGGGCGCGAGGTGAGGGAAGAGTGGCCCACCCACACGTCGTGCGGCGCAAGTTCACCGTGGAGGAGTACCACCTCCTCGCCCGCGCCGGCATCCTCAGGGAGGACGACCGGGTCGAGCTCATCGACGGGGAGGTGGTAGAAATGAGTCCCGTCGGCAGCAGGCACGCGGGCACCGTAGCTCGTCGACGCCTCGCGCGCTCCAGGGAGGGAGGCTACCGGCCGTGTAACGTTTCGGTAGGAGGGGGTTGAG
>JBKBVM010000011.1:0-20773 GCA_046289555.1 bacterium | reverse complement strand
TGGCGGTGGCGCGGATGGAGGGGATCCAGGCGTTCGTCCCGTGGATGCAGGCCACCTACCTGGTGGCCGCCCGGCGGGAGGCCCTGCGATACTTCCCGCGAGGCCGTGACCCCATGCGCATGACCTACGACGACCTACTCCAGTGGGGCCAGAACATCCGGGAGGCCACGGGCGAGCGGCGTCTGGGCTTCCCCGCAGGGCCGCGGGGCCTGTACGGCCGGTTCCTCCACGGCTACGCCTACCCGTCCTTCACGGGCTCCCAGGTGAAGAAGTTCAAGTCACCCGAGGCGGTGGCCATGTGGCAGTACCTGCGGCGCCTGTGGGGTGTGACCCACCCCTCGTCCTTCCGTTACGAGTTCATGCACGAGCCGTTGCTCCTGGGGGAGGTGTGGGTGGCCTGGGACCACACCGCGCGGCTGCTCCCGGCGCTGCGCCAGAGGCCGGAGGAGTTCGTGGTGCTGCCTTCCCCCGCGGGGCCGCGTGGCCGGTCGTTCCTGTCCGTGGTGGTGGGGCTGAGCCTCACGCGGTGGGCACCGAACGCGGAGGGCGGGGTGCGGCTCGTGGAGTACCTCACCCGGCCCTCGACCCAGGTGCTGACCCTGCAGGGAGTGGGCTTCTTCCCGGTTTCACCGGAGGCGGCACGCGTCGTCCCCACCGGCGGTCTGAAGGTGATGGCGGACGGCGTGGCGGCGCAGGCGGGCGCGCCCGACGCCCGGACTGCGCTGCTCCCCGTGGGCCTCGGGGCGCGCACGGGCGAGTTCGTCCCCATCTACGTGGACACGTTCCGGTTGATCGCCATCGAGGGACGCCGGATCGAGGACGTGCTCGCCTCTCAGGCGCGGCGGCTGGAGGAGCTGTACCGGGCGACCAACGCGCCCTGCCCGCCTCCGGACCCCGCGGAACGGCCCTGTCGCCCCGACTGAGGCCAGGGAGTGGAGGAGTACCGGCCGCGGATCCCCCTGGCGGCGGCCACGCCGTACCTGCTGGTGCTGCCCGCGGCCGCGTACCTGGCCGTGTTCGTCCTCTACCCCATGGCGCAGGCGGTCCGGCTGGGTGTCGCCGATCCTCAGACGGGCGGGTGGACCCTGGAGCACGTCCGGCGCATGGCGTCGGACCTGTACTTCCGGCCCGCGGTGCGCTACACGCTGTGGATCACGGGGCTGGCGGTCCCCCTCCAGGTGGCCCTCGCCCTGTCCATGGCGCTGCTCGTGAACACCCGGTTCCCGGGGCATACGGTGTTCCTGTACGTGTGCGCGATCCCCCTGGCTGTGTCGGACCTCGCTGCGGGGCTGATCTGGCTGTCCCTGTTCACCGAGCGGGGGTACCTGAACGCGGCGCTGGTCCAGTGGGGCGTCCTGCGTTCTCCCTTCAACTTCCTCAGCCACGAGCACCCCGCCTGGCTCGTGGGGGCCATCGTGACCACGGAGGTGTGGCGCGCCACCGCCATCGTCATGGTGGTGCTGGTGGCGGGCCTGCAGCTCCTCCCTCGGGACTACGCGGAGACGGCCGCGGTGTTCGGGGCCAGCCGGTGGCAGACCCTCCGGCACGTGCTGCTGCCCCTCCTGCGCCCGAGCCTGCAGACCGCCCTGATCATCCGCACCGTGCTGGCCTTCCAGCTGTTCGCCACCGTGGTTACCCTGAGCGGCCGGCTGGTCCCGGTGCTGGCCGGGGAGACCTACTTCTGGTACACCCTGTACCGCAACCCGCACGTGGCGAGCGCGTACGCGACCCTGGTGTTGCTGCTTTCCGCCCTGTTCGTGTGGGTGTACCTGCGGACCCTGCGGCCGGAGGGAGAGGGAGCGTGACCCTGCGGAAGCTGGGGCTGTACGCTGTAGCCCTGCTCCTGAGTGCCTGGGTGCTCGCGCCCATCGTCCTCATCGCCCTGGCGGCCACGACCCCGCGGGAGGACCTGTACCGGTGGCCCCGGCCCCTGTGGCCGGAACGGCTGTCCCTGGAGATTCTGTCCTCCTTCGCCCGGCAGGAGGCCGTGCTGAGGGCGCTGGGCAACAGCCTGGCGGTGGCGGGACTGACGATCGTCCTCGCCACGTTGGTGAGCGCGCCCGCGGGTTACGCCCTGGCACGCTACCCCTTTCGGGGCCGGGAAGCCGTGCAGCTGGGAATCCTGGCCACGAAGATGTTCCCCGCCACGGCCCTGGCGGTGCCTCTGGCGGTGGCGTTCATCCGCTGGGGCCTGTACGACACCCTCCTCGGGGTGGCCCTGGTGCACACCGCGCTCAGCGTGCCCTTCGTGATCCTCATCGTCGCCAGCGTGTTCCGTGGGGTCCCCGCGGAGCTGGAGGAGGCCGCCATGAGCCTGGGCGCCAGCCGCGCGGGGGCTTTCATCCGGGTGACCCTCCCCATGGCGCTGCCCGGGCTGGCCGCGGCGGCCATCTTCACCTTCATCCTGTCGTGGAACGAGGTGTTCGCCGCTACCCTGCTGACGGTCAACCACCGGACCCTGCCGGCTCTCCTGGTGCACTCCGTGGTGGCGGAGGGGGCTCCCCTCCACTACCGCTACGCGGGAGGGCTCTTTCTGGTCCTCCCCGCGCTGGTCATCATCTTCCTCATCCGGCGCTACCTCCTGACCCTGTGGGGCGTGACGGTGAGGTGACGGGTGGCGGAGATCCGGCTGGAGAGCCTGCACAAGCGGTTCGGCCGCGTGGTGGCGGTCCGGGACGTGTCCCTGGAGATCCGGGAGGGGGAGTTCGTGGTCCTGCTGGGCCCGTCGGGATGCGGCAAGACCACCGTGCTGCGGATGGTGGCGGGCCTGGAGACGCCGGATCGCGGGCGCGTGTGGATCGGCGGCCGTGACGTGACACGTCTGCCGCCCGGGCGGCGGGACCTGGGGATGGTGTTCCAGAGCTACGCCCTGTTCCCCCACATGCGGGTGTTCGACAACGTGGCCTTCGGCCTGCGCATGCGGGGGGTCGGGGCGGCTGAGCAGCGCCGGAGGGTACAGGAGGTAGCCGAGTTGCTGCAGATCGCGGACCTGCTGGACCGCTACCCTGCGCAGCTCAGCGGGGGACAGCGGCAACGGGTGGCGGTGGCGCGGGCCCTCGTGGTCCGGCCCCAGGTCCTCCTCATGGACGAGCCCCTCAGCAACCTGGACGCCCTCCTGCGGCTGCACATGCGTGCGGAGTTGAAGCGGCTGCACCGGGAGGTGGGGTCCACCACCGTGTACGTGACCCACGACCAGGTGGAAGCCATGAGCCTGGGGGACCGGGTGGCGGTGCTTCGTGAGGGGCAGGTGGTGCAGTTCGATACGCCCACGCAGATCTACGACCACCCCGCAGACCGCTTCGTGGGGTCGTTCCTGGGCAACCCGCCCATGAACTTCTTCCACGCCACCGTGGACCCCGAGGACGGGAGCCTGCGGGTGGAAGGGGTGAAGTTCCCCGCGCCCGTGGGGTACGCAGAGGCGCTGGCGGAGCGCAGGGGCGGCCCGGTCCTGGTGGGCATCCGGCCCGAGCACGTGTCCGTGGGCACGGGGCTTCTCAGGGGGGAGGTCCTGGTGGCGGAGCCTCTCGGGGCGCAGAAGCTGTTGACCGTGCGTACCGCCCAGCACGTGGTCAAGGCGGCCGTGGGCCCTGACCACGCCGCGCGCACCGGCGACCACGTGGCCCTGGACCTGCCCGAAGCGCACCTGCGGCTCATGGACGCCCACACGGAGCGGGCCCTGCCCCGGCGCTAGGAGCGGTCCCGTGGGGCGCCCCGCGCCGCGGAAGCCGTGGGACGTGGGGGACGGCCACGTCGCCGCGGCGGTGGGCTCCCGGGGCCAGGTGGTCTCCGTGCACGGACCTCACCCGCGGCGGGGCTGGGTGCACCTCAGTGGCTTCCCCCTGTTCGACGAGGAGCGCCGCTACGACCCGGAGGCGGTGCGGGCGTACCGCAGAACCCTGGAAGACCCCGAGGGGCCGGGCCTGCAACTCGAGGTGGAGGGTCTGGCGCTCGTGGGCCGGCGGCTCGTGGAGGACGCAGTACCGGAGTACCTGTACCGGGGCCGGGACCTGGAGGCGCGCTGCGTCACCTTCGCGGCCGGCGGCCGCGTCTTCCTGTGGCTCTCGGTGTGCGGGACCGGGTCTGGGTCACCGGCGCGCGTGCGGGTGCGGGTGACGACGTCCTGGGGTCTGGCGCGGGCGGCCTACGCACAGGTCACGGAAGGCGGCCCCTTGCCCGTACCCGACCCGACCAACCGCCTCCGGTGGGTAGACGGCGCCCTCGTGTGGGAGGCGCCCGGGCTGCCCGCGTGGGCGGTACTCCGTCCCGTCCCGCGGGTGATGGCGAAGGAGGGGCCGCCGCCCCTGCACGTGAGCTGGGACGAGGAGCTGTGTTTGACTGGCGGGGCCGCCGACCGCGTGCTGGTGGTGGAGCTGTGGGCCCGGCCGCCGGACCTCCGATCTCCCGTGCCCACGGCGCAGGACGCGCAGGCCGCATTGGAAGGAGCGCTGCGGCAGCGCCGGTGGGGGCGCGCCTTGCCCCGTAACGCCCGCCTGCTCGGCTTCGTGCGCCGCCAGCTGCTGTTCGTGCTGGACGTCTGCGCGGTGCAGGCCGGAGACGCCACCTGCCTGGTGACGGACCCGGTGCTGCTGCCCCTTTCGTGGAATCGGGACGCGTACTACATGGCGTGCCTGCTGGGCGCTGCCGGCCGGCTGGACGGACCCCTGGCCGAGCGGGCACGCGCCGCGCTGGCCGGCCACCTGCGCTGGCTGTTCCGTGTGGCCCACCGGCCCTCCGGGTGGTGGGCAAGGAGCTACCTGACGAACGGGGAGGTCAAGGACGCCGCGTTCCAGCTGGACCAGCAGTGGTACCCGGTGCTGGAAGTGGTCCGTGCGGCCGTGGACTGGAACCTTCCCGAAGCCTGGTCGGATTACGGAGGTGACGCGCTGGAGGTGGCACGGCGGTTAGTGGCCGCGCGGCACCCGAACGGGCTGTGGCCCACTTCAGAAACGCCCGCGGACGACCCGCTCCCGCTCCGTTACCACCTTTCCTCCCACGTGCTGGCGTGGCGGACCATGCGGATGCTGGCGCGGGTGGACCCCGAGGGCCCGTGGGAACGGGAGGCGGCCCGGCTCCGCCAGGTGATCTTCCGCGTGTTCACCACACCTGAGGGGGCTTTCGCGTACGCCACCGACGGCACCCGCTTCCTCTCCTACCACGACGCGAACGATCTCCCGCTGGCGTGCGCGCCGCACTGGGGGTTCTGTACTGCGGACGATCCCGCCTGGCGCAGGACCCTGCGGTTCGCGTGGAGTCCAGAGAACGCCGGCTTCTTCCCGGGCCGTTACGGCGGGTTGGGGTCGGTGCACGCACCGGGCCCGTGGACCCTGGGGGACGTCCAGGCGTGGGTGGCAGGGGTAGCCACGCGAGACGGCTCGCTCGTGCGGCGCGCGTGGCGCCGGCTGCGGGAGGTGGCGTTCGACGACGGGTTGCTCTGTGAGTCGTACGACCCGGAGACAGGCTGGCCTCGCACGCGCGCGTGGTTTGCCTGGCCCGGCGCGGCTGCCGCCGCCCTGCTGCTGGGCGACTGCCTGTAGCCGGGGCGGCTGTTATGATGGGGGCGGAGGTGACGGGATGGCGCGTGTGGCCGTCGCCATGAGCGGCGGCGTGGACAGCTCGGTGGCTGCTGCCCTCCTGGTGCAGGCGGGCCACGAGGTGGTCGGTTTTACCCTGAACCTGTGGCCCGAATGGCTTCCGGAGGACGGCAACCCCCGCGCGTGCTGCGGGGTGGGGGCCGCGGAGGACGCCCGGGCCGTGGCGCAGGTCCTGGGCATCCGCCACTACGTGTTGAACTTCCGGGAGGCCTTCGAGGAGGCGGTGGTCCGGCCCTTCGCCCGGGAGTACGCGCGGGGGCGCACGCCCAACCCCTGCGTGGCCTGCAACCGCTTCATCAAGTTCTCCCTGCTCCTGGACCGAGCCCGCAGCCTCGGTATGGATTTCCTGGCGACCGGGCACTACGCCCGCACCCGGCAGGACGGCCGGGTGGTGCGGCTTCTGCGCGGCACAGACCCCCGCAAGGACCAGTCGTACGTTCTGTACGGGCTCACGCAGCGGGAGCTGCCGCACGTGCTGTTTCCCCTGGGGGAGGTCACCAAGGAGCAGGTACGGGCGGTGGCGCGGCAGCTGCAGCTCCCCGTGGCGGACAAGCCCGAAAGCCAGGAGATCTGCTTCGTGCCCAGGGGACACTACACGGAGGTGGTGGCCCGGTACGCCCCGGAGGCGCTCCGGCCCGGCCCCATCTACGACCTGCAGGGCCGGCGGCTGGGCACGCACGCTGGGCTCGCACGGTACACCCTGGGGCAGCGCCGCGGGCTGGGTGTGGCCGCAGGGCGTCCGCTGTACGTGGTGGCCCTGGACCCTGGGCGCAACGCGTTGTTCGTGGGGACAGAGGAGGACGTGCAGGCCGCCGAGCTGGTGGTGGAGGACGTCACGTGGACCGTGGGGCCTCCCGCAGGGGCGCGGGTACGCGCGGAGGTCCGGGTCCGGCACGGGGGGAAACTCGCGCCCGCGTGGCTGGAGCTGGAGCGGACGGTCAGGGTGCGGTTTGACCGGCCCCAGTGGGCGCCCAGTCCCGGGCAGGTGGCTTGCTTCTACCGGGGAGACGAGGTGCTGGGCGGCGGGACGGTGGCGGAGGTGGTCACCGTGGCGGCCCGTCGTCTGACAGAGCCGGCGGCGGTGTGACCCGCCCTTTCGGGGATCGGAGAAAGGAGGGGACGGCGATGGGTGACGAACGCACGGAGTTGCTGACGGGGCTCGTGGTGGGCACCCTAGTGGGGATCGGTGTGGGGATCGGGCTTGGGGTGCTGTTTGCGCCCAGGCCCGGGCGCGAGACCCGCGAGCTGGTCCGCAAGAAGGCTTCCGAGGTCGGCGAGCGGGTCCGGGAGCGCGCCCACGAGGCTACAGAGCGGGTACGGGGCACGGCGGCCGAGGCCGCGGAGAAGGCGAAGGAGGCCGCCTCCGAGCTGGCCCACAAGGGCCGGGAGATGCTGCAGGAGGGCGTCGAGCGGGTCCGGCACGCCTACCAACGGGGAGCGGAGGCCGCTCAGGAAAAGCGGGAGGAGCTGCTCGGACGCCTGGAGGAGCTGGGGGAAAGCTGAGTCCTGAGCGTGCCCTGCGCCTACCGGACGACGCACCCGCGCAGGCCGCGCGCCAGGTGACGGGCCAGCTCCGGCAGGCCGGCTTCGAGGCCTACCTGGCCGGCGGCTGCGTGCGGGACCTGTTGCTGGGCCGACTTCCCAAGGACTACGACGTCGCCACCTCCGCGAGCCCCGAGCAGGTCCAGGCCCTGTTCCCCCGCACGGTGGCGGTGGGCGCGGCCTTCGGGGTGGTCCGGGTTCTGGTGCCCGGCCCTGGGGGTGAGGTGGCCGTTGAGGTGGCCACCTTCCGCACGGAGGGTCCCTACGAGGACGGTCGCCGGCCCTCGTCGGTGCGGTTCTCCGACGCCCGGTCGGACGTGCTGCGCCGGGACTTCACCATCAACGGCCTGCTGCTGGACCCCGAGACCGGCGAGGTGCTGGACTGGGTCGGCGGGCAACAGGACCTCCGCGCCCGAGTGATCCGGACCATCGGGGACCCCCGGCAGCGGTTCGCGGAGGACCGGCTGCGCATGCTGCGGGCGGTCCGCCTCAGCGCCGAGCTCGGCTTCCACGTTCACCCCGAGACCCTGGAGGCCATCCGGGAGCAGGCTTTCCTGATCCGGTCCGTGAGCGTGGAGCGGGTGTATGAGGAGCTGAGCCGGCTGCTCACCTCCCCGGGTCGGGGAGCCGGCCTGCGCCTGCTGGAGGAAGTGGGGCTGCTCCGGGAGCTGCTGCCCGAGGTGGCGGCCATGCGCGGGGTACCCCAGCCGCAGGAGTACCACCCCGAGGGGGACGTGTTCGAGCACACGGTGCGGGTGCTGGAAGCGCTGCGCGACCCCACGTTGACGCTCGCCTGGAGCGCCCTCCTGCACGACGTGGGCAAGCCGCTCACCTACGAGGTCCGGGACCGGATCCGGTTCCCCCGGCACGACGAGGTGGGCGCGCAGGTCGCAGATCAGGTGATGCGGAGGCTGCACGCCAGCAACGAACAGGTGGAGCGGGTCGTCGCGCTGGTGCGCGGCCACATGAGGGTCAAGGACTTCCCCCAGATGCGGGAGGCCAAGCGCCGGCGGCTGGCCGCTTCGCCGGAGTTCCCGGAGCTGGTGGAGCTGCTCCGGGCCGACTTGATCGCCTCCCACGGGGACCTCACCGTGTACGAGTGGATCCAGGCCTGGCTGCGGGACCGCTCTCAGGAGGTGCTCCGGCCCCCGAGGCTGGTGACCGGCCACGACCTGATCGCCATGGGACTGCGCCCGGGCCCGGTTTTCCGGGACATCCTGGACGCGGTGTACAACGCCCAGCTGGAGGGCCAGATCCAGACCCGCCAGCAGGCCCTGGCGCTGGCCGCACGGGAGGTGCGGCGCCGGGCAGCCGGAGGAGAAGCCCCCGCCGGGGTCGAACCCCACGGTTGATGTCCAAGGTCATCGCCCTCGTGAACCAGAAGGGCGGCTGCGGGAAGACCACCACCGCGGTGAACCTGGCCGCCTGCCTGGCTGCCCTGGGGCACGAGGTGCTCCTGGTGGACCTGGACCCGCAGGCCAACGCCACCGTGAGCCTGGGCCTGGACCCCGCGGAGCTCGGCACCACCCTGTACCACGTGCTGGTGGACGCTCCCGCGGACGGGGGGGCGGTGCGGCTCGAGGACATCCTGCGGCCCAGCAGCGTGGACCGCCTCGTGGTGGCGCCGTCCTCCATCGACTTGGCGGGGGCGGAGCTGGAGCTGGTGGCCCGCATGGGCCGGGAGCACGCCCTGCGCCGCAAGCTGCAGCCCGTGCGGGACCGCTACGACTTCGTCCTGGTGGACACCCCGCCGTCTCTGGGGCTGCTGACCCTGAACGCCCTGGTGGCGTGCGACCAGGTCATCATCCCCATCCAGACCCACTACTACGCCCTGCTGGGGATGCGCCAGCTCATGCGGACCCTGCAGATGGTGCGGGACGAAGTGGGCCACGCGGTGGAGATCCTGGGCGTGGTGGCCACCATGTACGACGCCCGCAACAACGTCAGCCGGGAGATCGTGCGGGGGATCTACGAGTTCTTCGGGGACCGGGTGTTCAACACCACCATCCACTTCAGCATCAAGCTGGTGGAGTCCGCCATGGTGGGGGTCCCCATCTTCCTGCACCAGCCCCAGTCCCGGGGCGCGCAGGAGTACATGGCGCTCGCGAAAGAGGTGATCGCCCGTGAGCAGGTCGCGGGAAGAGCTGCGGCGCGGAATTAGGGCGCTGATCCAGGACACCCGCCAGCGCATGGAGGAGCTGGAGTCGGGGACCGCCGCGCCGGCGGCCCGGCCCCTGCTGCCGCGGCCCGAGGACCTGCAGTCAGCCGAACCGGAGGCGGAGGAGCCCCGGCGCGCCACGGTCAGGTACCTGAGGCCCGAGGCAGAGCCCCAGGAGGGGCTCCGCTGGTCGGAGCTGGCCCAGTACGACCCGCGGAAGGGCGTCTGCCAGGCGTACTTCGTCAACCGCCGGTGCTGGGAGGTCCCCGACGCCTACTGCAACCACGCCCTGCACGTGTGCATGCTCCGGAACTGCCCGGTCTACCACCTGCACCGGGAGGAGCTGGAGAGGCGGTTCGCGGACCGCTTCAGGTACCTGTGGTAGCCGCCAGTTCGGCGGCGTGCCGGTACCGCCGCCGGAACTCCTCCGGGGTGGTCTTCGCGGCCTCCGCGAGCCTCCGTAGCTGCTCGGGGTCCTCGAAGTCCTGGGGTTCCAGCCGGATCATGTACTTGCGGGCCACCCGGTAGCTGGTGGAGTGGATGTCCACCAGCCGCGTGCGGGGCCGGCCGGTCTCGGGGTCCAGCAGCTCCCGGAAGTCCACAAAGCGCAGCCGATCGCCGTCCCGGCAGATCAGGGCACCGGAGCCGGGGTGATCGCCCAGCAGGAACTCCACCGCCCCGTAGCCCAGGTCCCGCACGTACTCCGAGTCCGACGCCACGGGCGGCGCGCACCGCAGCTCGTAGCCCAGGCTCTTGTGCACGATGGTCACGGGGTCGCCGCGGCGGGCGAACCGGGCCTCCACCATGCTCTTGAGGATGTACGCCAGGTCCAGCTCCGCCAGCCGGATGTGGCCGTAGGGGTCGCGGACGATCCGCACGCCCTCCAGGCGGGCCAGCTCCTCCTCGGGGACCCGCTCGAGGATCCCCTCCGCGATCACCGCCACACCGTCGTGCCGGCCCATGACCCGGCGCTTGAGCATGGCCCCTTCCAGGACGTCGCACACCGCCTCCAGGGACACCCGGGGGCCGAACTCCTCCGGGATGAGCACCAGGGTGGCGCCCGCGGCCTTGCCGATCCCGAGGGCCAGGTGGCCCGCGGACCGGCCCATGACCGCTACGAAGTACCACCGGTTCATGCTGCGGGAGTCCTCCATGATATTCTGCAGGAGCTGGAAGCCCAGGTGCCGGGCGGTGTTGAACCCGAAGGTGGGGGCCCCGCCCGGCAGCGGCAGGTCGTTGTCGATGGTCTTGGGGACGTGGGCGAACCGCACGGCCCCTGCGGCGCGCTCCGCCACCCGGCCCGCGGCGAACGCGGTGTCGTCGCCGCCGATGGTGACCAGGTACCCGATCCCCAGCTCTCGCAGGTTGCGGACCACCCGGTCCAGGTCCTCGGGCTTGCGGGTGGGGTTGGCCCGGGAGGTCCGGAGGATCGACCCGCCGTCGAAGTGGATGCGGGAAACGTCCTCGATCCGCAGCTCGCGCACCAGGCCGCGGTCCCGGAGGCTCTGGGGGTCCTCCCGCATGAGCCACTGCCAGCCGTCGTAGAAGCCCCACACCCGCAGGCCCCGGTTCCGCGCCTCGATGGTGACCGCGCTGATCACCCCGTTGATACCCGGCGCCGGACCGCCGCCCACCAGGATCCCGAGATCGTTGCCCATGTCGCACCTCCGAGCCCGATGGCGCTCCAGTCCTCAGGGTACCAGACCCTCGGCGGGCGTACGGGTCACGGGCCCGGCAGCCCGGCGCGGACCGGGCCCTGTGCGTGGCGGCGGCCCGTGTCCGGTCGTAGTGGGGATTTTGCGTCCGGACTCGGGTAGGATGCAGGTGGTGAGGTCGGGCTGGAACAGGCGGGCGATGCGGATCTCAAAATTCACGGGCTGCCTTCTCGGGACTGCCATCGGCGATTCCCTGGGCGCGGCGAGAGAGGGCTCTTTGGAAATCGCGGAGACCAGGGAGATCGGCCCGCGCTACACGGACGATACGGCGATGACGATCGGGGTAGCAGAATCCCTGATCCGCTGCAGGGGCTTTGACGGCGAGGACATGGCCCGGCGATTCGTGGAGAACTTTTTTCGAGAGCCGTGGCGCGGCTACGGTGCGGGACCGCCGAGGATATTTACGATGATGCTGCGAGACGGCAGGAGATGGGACGAGATGCTGGACAGGGAGCTGTATCCCGGAGGCTCCTGGGGGAACGGTGCAGCGATGAGGGTCGCGCCCATCGGGCTGTTTTACTGCGACGAACCCGAAAAACTCCGGGAGGTCGTCCACGGGGCAAGCCGGATCACCCACAGTCACGAACTCGCGATCGAAGGAGCCGTTCTTCAGGCTCATGCCGTCGCCCTGGCTGTGAGGACGCAGTACCCGTGCCTGAACCGGGAGGAGTTCCTGGCGCAGCTGAAGGGCCTTCTGAGGAGCGAGGCCTATCTCGAAAAGCTGGACGCGGTCGGAAGACTGCTCGACAGGAAAGAGGACAGGGTGCGGGTGATCGCCCACCTTGGCCATGGCGTCGAGGCGCTGAACTCGGTGCCCACGGCCGTCTACGCGTTTCTGGCGAACGATGATTTTGAGGAAACGGTCGTGTACGCGGTGAGCCTTGGCGGGGACACGGACACCATCGGCGCGATGGCAGGCGCGATCGCGGGGGCATATTACGGAGTGCAAAAGATACCCCGGGCGTGGAGGGACAAATGCGAAAACAGGGAGTACATAGAGGAACTGGCACGAAAACTGTGGGAAGCGAGCCGAGGAGGTGCTCCAACCGGAGAGCCGACCCCGTAAGGAAGGGGTACGGGGAGCGTTTCGCTTCCGGGGGCCGGAAAGGAACACCTGCGTGCTGAACGTGCTGTAACGGCTCCCTTCAAGAAGGTGGAGCGGGTCACAGCTGATGACAGTGGCCCAGACGGGGTTCCGGAGGCTGAACGCGCGGAGTTGGACGGGATTGAGGTGTGCACAGAGCCGGGCTGCGGCCGCAAGTATCCGGTTCGCGATGGCGCCCCGGTGATGCTCCAGGGGACAGACCCGGGATCCCGAGACCCCTTCCCATGTGGCACCGTCAAGCACGATGGCACTCCCGTCCTCGGGCTACCCCCGCAGGGAGTCCGGCTCACGGCTCCAGCAGCTCGGGACGGACGCGGCCCTCCGCGTGGCGCGGGGTCGGAATCCCCAGCAGTGGGGCCAGGGTAGGGGCGAGGTCGATGAGCTCGATGGGCTGGTCCGGCCACACGTGCCGGATCCCGGGGCCGGCCAGGATCACCGCGGCGTGCATCTCCGGGACCGTGGGCAACGTGAGGTGCGCCCCGGTGAAGTTGTGGAGCAGACGGGAAGCCTCGAACAGCTCCCGGTTGACCGTGATGCGTTCGGTCCCGTCGAAGTACTTCACGCCTGCCCGGTAGACAAAGGGGTTGGCCATGTAGCCGGGTTTCCACGCGTACAGCACGTCCCCGACCCGGTCGAAACCGGGCCCCGGGTGGATCCCCAGGATCCGGGCGTCCTGCTTGCGGATCGCGGCCGCCACGACCGTCTCGCCAGTGACCGGGTCCTTGAGCCGCAGGAGCGCGTCGATGATCTCGTCCTGCACCCGCTCGTAATCCGCAGGGTCCACGCAGCCGTGAGGGTCGCGTCCCTTGAGGTTGATGAAGATGTGCGCGTGGCCGGGCTCCAGGGGGTAGCACTTCGTCCGGGACCAGTCCACCTGCATCTGCCCGGTCTCGGGGTCCAGGGTGAAGTGCATCAGGCCCGCCTCCGCCAGCGCGTACTTGATGAAGGGGAAGAAGTCCAGGTGGGTGAACCCGTGATCCGAAACCGCCAGGATCACCGTGCGGTCGAGGTCCACGCACTTCAGGATCTCCCCCACCCCGGCGTCCACCTCCTGGTACACGCGCCGGATCGCTGCCCACCACCGGTCCGCGGTGCTGGGGTCGTAGGTGCGGGCACGCGGTTCGATGCCGCCGTATAGGACGTGCTCGATGTGGTCGATGGTGCCGACCCAGGAGAAGGCGAGGTCCCACGGCTGAGTCCGCAGGACGTAGGAGGTAGCACGCCACCACCACTGGTTGTGGGCGGTGAGCTGGTCCAGGAAGGCCTCCAGGGGGATCCAGCCGTCCATGAACGCCCAGGGGTCGTCCACCTCCATGTAGGGACCGGCGGCTTGCTCGACCTGCTCGGTCAGCTCGGGGGGCACCGTGTAGGGCTCCGCGGTGTTGATGGCGGTGACGTACAGCCGCACGTCCTGCCCGTCCGGACTGAGGGCCACGAGCTGGAACCGGAACCGCCCGCGGCGGACCTGTCCTGCGACCTCGAACGTCTCGTACACCCAGGGGCTCAGCTCCCCGGGTCGCAACCGCGCCACGGCGGCCCGGGCGTCGGGGACCGGCGCGACGACGGCCTCGTCGTACCCTGAGCTAGACCGGGCGACCAGCGCAACCCGGTACCGCGGGCCCCGGGCGTACGTGGGCGGCACGTCGATGGGGAACTCCAGGGGCGGCAGGTGGCTGTCCTCCAGCCCGACCCAGTCCCGCGCCGGCTGGGGCTGCACCACCACCATCCGGCCGGGTACCTGGTTGCAGGGATACCGCCGGGTGGCGAAAAACGAGCTGCTGGCGATGTCGAACAGGGGCATGTAGAAGAAGCGGAAGGGGGGATTCAGCGCCGCCGCCACCTGGACACCCCGCTCCAAGCCCAGGGGCCAGGTGACAGGCCAGTTGATCAGGGCGGGAAGCTTTCCCGCCCGCAGGCCGGCTTCCCACAGGGTTTCCGCGAGCTGTACCCGGCGGTCGAAGGAAGTGTGCCACTGGTCCAGTGGCTCGCCGGGGAAGTGGACCATGAGGCTCGGCACCCCCGTGGAGCCCGTAGCGGCTCCCGTCACGATGGCTGACCACGCGGCTGCCGTGAGGGGCGGGAAGGTGGTGATGGCCCGGCTGAACACCCCGCGGTCCATGAGGGACCGCAGGTGGGGGATCACCCCCTCGTCGCTGAACCGGCGCAGAAGGTCTGGGAGTGCGGCGTCTAGACCGAGGACCAGCAGCTTGTCCGGTTTCCCAGCCATTCGTTTCACCTCCTCTACCGGAATGCGCCGAGGGTCAGGCCCCGCACGATCTGGCGCTGGGCCAGCAGGGCCAGAACCACCACCGGAGCCATGATCAGGACCGCGGTGGCGGCGAAGGGCCCCCAGAGGGTTTCCTCCGTGGTCAAGAAGCCGAAGATGGCCACCGGAGCCATCCGGACGCGGGCCCCCGTCAGCACGGAGGCGTAGATGAACTCGTTCCACGCGTTGATGAACGAGAGAATGGCGGTGACCGCTACGCCCCCGTAGACCTGCGGGAGCACCACGCGGACCAGCGCGCGGCCCCGGGAGCACCCGTCCACCAGCGCCGCCTCCTCCAGCTCCCGGGGGACGTCCAGGAAGTAGGTGGTCATGAGCCACACCGCGAAGGGGACGCTCATGCTCAGGTAGATGAGTACGATCCCCGCGTGGGTGTCCAGCAGCCGCAGTTTGGAGAAGGCCAGGAAGAAGGGGATCAGGAATCCCACCGGTGGCGCCATCTGCGTGAAGAGCGTGTAGAAGAACAGCGGCTCCCGGTAGGGAAAGCGCAGCCGGGCGTACGCGTAGCCCGCGGGGACCGAGATGAGGAGCGTCAGCAGCATGGTGAGGGTCGCCACCGCGGCGCTGTTGCTCAGGCCCCGCAGGATGTCCGCGGTACTCAGGGCCACCCGGTAGTGCTCGAGGGTCGGGACGAACCACAGCCGGGGCGGCAGGGTAAAGATGTCCGTCCGAGGCTTGAGGGAGGTGGCCACCACCCACAGCACCGGCACGAGCCAGACCGCCACCGCGGCCAGCACGGCCGCCAGGCGCGGCAGTTCCCGCATGGACGTCACGACCCGGCGGCTCAAGGCGAGGCTTCCACGGCACCCCGCACGCGGCCGAAGACGGCCGTGGCGGCCAGGGTGAGGAGGAGAAGGGTGGTGGTCAGCGCCGCCCCGTACCCGAGGTTGAGGGAGTTGAAGGCGACCCGGTAGGCGTACAGGTTGAGGATCTCCGTGGCCGTCCCCGGCCCGCCCCCGGTGGCCGCGTAGATGGCGTCGAAGGCGCGGAGGGCGATGATCAGGCGGATCACCACCACGGTGACGATGGCCGGCCGGAGCAGCGGCAGGGTCAGGAAGCGGAAGCGCTGCCAGGCGGTGGCCCCGTCCACCAGGGCCGCCTCGTAGGGCTCCACCGGAAGTGAAGCGAGGGCGGCGGCCAGCACGAGGAACACGAACGGCGTCCACTGCCAGGTGTGCATGACGATCACCGCCCCGAGGGCCAGCTGGGGGTCTCCCAGCCAGCTGTGGGACCCGAGGCCGAGGAGGATGGACAGGTAGTCCAGGAGCCCGTAGCGGGGGGTGAGGAGGAGGGTCCGCCAGACCAGGCCCACCACCACTGGCGTCAGGATCATGGGCAGGAGCACGGCCACCCGGAGCAGCCCCTGTCCGCGGACCGCCGGGAACAGGGCCAGGGCGAACGCCAGTCCGAGGCAGACCTGGAGGACCACGGTGCTGAGCGTGTACACCGCGGTGACCTGCAAGCTGTGCCAGAAACGGCTGTCCTCCAGCATGGCGGCGTAGTTGGCCAGCCCGGCGAACCCGCCCACCCACGGGCGGGTGAGCTCGATCCGGAACAGGGAAGCCCCCAGGAGCAGGAGTAAGGGGACGGTGGAGACCGCCAGCAGGATCAAGAGGCTCGGCCCCACCAGCAGGAGGGCGAAGCGCGCCTCCCGATCCAGCCTCGGCAGACCCCGGGGGGTGGGGACAGCCCCCGGTAGCTCGGCCGAGACCGCGGGGCCGTCCCCCGAAGACGGATAGACCTGGGGTGGCCTCACCGCCGCAGGATCCTCCGCAGTTCTGCGTTCGCGTCGTCCAGGGCCTGCTTGGGCGTCTTGCGGCCCACCAGGGCCTCCTGGATCGCGATGGCCATCACCTCGCCGATCTCCGGCCACTCCGGGATGCGGGGCCGCCAGTCGGCGTCGGTATCCTCCCTCAGGGAGGTCAGCACCACGTCCGCGTAGTCGGGCGTGAAGGCGATCACCCGCCGGTAGCCGGGGTCCTGCCAGATGGACATGCGGTTCACGCCGGTCCGCACCACCGCGTCAGGTGCCTCTTTGAAGGTAGCGGACCGCAGCTGGGTGGGTCGGCTGGCCAGCCACTGGATGTACAACCACGTGGCCTGCTTTTTCCGGGTCGGGAGCGCGGCGTTGACGGGCATGGCCCAGTTCCAGATGCTGGTCACCCGCTTGCCGGTCGGGCCCTTGGGCCACCGCTGGTAGCCGATCTTGCCCGCCACCTTGGACTTCGCGGGGTTCTCGATGACGGAGGCGGTGCTGTTGGCGTCGATGTACTGCACCACGGTGCCCGCGGCGAAGGCCTCCATGATCTCCGGCCAGTTCCAGTTCTCCACCCCGCGGGGTGCGAACTCCCGCAGCACGCTCACGTAGTACTCCAGCGCCCGCACCCCGGCCTCGCTGTTCACCGTGGGCCGGCCCGCGTGGTCGAACCACTGGCCGCCGTACGCGCGGAACAGGGAGGGCCAGATGTACATGTTCTGACCCGGCCCCCGGAAGCCGCGCAGGGCCAGACCGTACAGGTTTCGGGCGGGAGCGTGGGCGCGCCGCGCGGTCTCCCGGAGCTCTTCCAGGGTTTGCGGCGGGCGCAACCCCAGCTGGTCGTAGATGTCCTTCCGGTAGATGTGGATGGTGACCTCGCCCTCGACAGGCATCCCCCACAGGCGGCCCCGGACGGTGTTGTGGCGCCGCCACAGGGGGACGATGTCCTCCAGGTCGAACCAAGCGCGGTCGGTCAGCTTGTGGTCATTGAGAAACAGGTCCAGGGGCTCCACCCAGTTGTTCACCGCGTACAGGGGCAGGTACATCGGGTCTGCGGTGTGGCTGGCGTAGTTCCCCGTGCGGGCGCTCAGGTCCAGCACGGCTTTCTCCCGCATCTCCCGGGGCGGGATCACCTCGAAGGTCACCTCGATGCCCGTGAGCCGGGTGAACTCCGGCGTGATGGCTCGGAACTTGGTGAAGTAGTGGGCGGGCGTCACGAGGATGTGGATCCGCTCGCCCGCCAGCTGGCGCCAGTCGATCCTGGCGGCCGCGTACGGGTCAGAAGCGGGAGCTGACCACGACCACTTCGGGGCTCCCAGAGTCCAGGCGGCGATGCCCCCCGCGGCGAGGCGGAGCATCTCACGACGCGTCAGGCGTTCCATCCCGATCCCCCCTTTCGGGTTTGGTGTTGAGGAGGTCTGCCAGTTTCCACGCCAGGAGCGGTACCAGGACCAGCTGCACGGCGATGCCGGGAAGGCCGCTGGCGACTGCAGCCGCTACGTAAGTGGTGGCGGGGACGCGAAGGCCTACCAGGGGCCCCAGGACGGCCGCCCACAACCCCAGGATCACGCGCCCCGCCAGCAGGGCGCTGAGTAGCCAGGCGTACTCCCGGATCAGGGGATGGGCCGTCGAGCCCCGGTACCGATCCGCCAGCGCCAGACGCACCCATCCCGCCACTGCCCCGTAGGTTGCCAGCTCTGCGGTCATGAGCACGCCCACGGGGACCAGCGGCGGCATGCCGGTCAGCAAGCCGGAAGCCACAGGTGCCACCGTACCCACGAGGAACCCCGCGCCTGGCCCGAAGAGGGCACCCACGAGCAGGGCGGGCAGGTGCATGGGAAGGAAGGTGGGGCCGAGCCCGAACAGGTGGAAGAAGACGGGCAACAGGATGGCCAGCGCCAGCCCGAGGCCGGTCCCCGCCAGGACCTGCGGGCCTGCGGCGCCGTGCTGGCACGCCGGGGCCGCTACGCCCACCCCCGACGTCATCTGCTCCAGAAGCCGGACCACGTCCGGGAGGGAGGCTCCGCGGCGAAGGGCTGCATGGACCGCGGCCTCGAACGGGCATGGGCCGTCCCCGCTTCGGTTGAGCACCTGGGGCACGCGGCGCACGCTCTGGAGGAACACACCGCGCGCGTCGGCCTCCCGGTGCGCCGCCTCGCTGGCGACCTCCGCGTGGACGGCGCGGATCCCGGCCCAGCAGGCTACCAGCAGGGCCGCCAGGCCCACGACCCGGTCCGCCAGGACCACGTCCTGGGCCTCGGCCTGGCGGAGCTTTCGGGCCGCGCGGAGGAGAGCGCCCAACCCGGGGTCCGCGGACTCGAACACCACCTGCCCCCGCCTCGTCACCACGAAGCCGAAGCCCTCCCGTCTGAGGTGGTCCGCAGCCAGCGCCAGGTCCTGGAGGACGGTGCTCTGTGCGTTCATGACGGCTCTGGCCCGCTGTTGAGTTCGCGGTAGACCAGCACCACCGCGGAGCTGTCCCGGTCGCTCAGGCCCCGTGTCCGGGCGAGGTGGTTGAGGAGCTGAACCGTGGAGGTGAGGACCGCCGCCCCGCCCACCCGCCGGGCCATCCGCAGCGCTAGGTCGGTGTCCTTGCACAGCAGTTCCACTGAGAAGACGGGAGAGAAGTCCTCCCGGGAAATCTTGCCTCCCAGCTCCTGGAACAGCCCCGAGACGGTGGCGGCGCCGCTGGACACCACCGTTTCGTAGAAGAGGGTGGGCGAAAGGCCCAACTGGGGAGCCAGGGCCAGGACCTCCGCGGTCGCCGCGTTGAGGATGGCGAACATCATCTGGTTCAAAAGCTTCAAGGTGTGGGCGGTCCCCACCGGGCCCACCGGGATCACGCGCGCCGCGAAGGCTTCCAGCACGGGTCGGACGCGGTCGATGGTGGAAGGCTCGCCGCCCACGGGCACCGTCCAGCGCCCTGCGCTGGCGGGGCGTCCGAGGATGGGGGCATCCAGCAGGGTGGCGCCTTTCTGGACGGTGGCGGACGCCAGCTCCCGCGTGGTCTCCGGGTCGCTGGTGGTGGTGTCCACGATGACGGCCGGGTAGCGGGGGAGGGCGAGCAGGCCGAGCACCGCCTGGCGGACTTCCCGAGGTCCGGGGAGAGACAGGATCACCACCGGGCAGGAGCCGACGCCCGAGAGGTCCCTGGCCAGACTCGCTCCGGCGGCCGCGGCTGCGGTCTGAGCCGCGGGGCTCGGGTCGTGGACCACCACGGCGTACCCGCGGCGGACGAGGGCAGACACCATGATCCGGCCCATGGTCCCGCACCCCACCACCCCCACCGCGGTTGGCGGGAGGTAGGACCCTTCGGGGCCGACCCCCGTGAGGCTTTGGACGTCCTTGGCGGAGTTCCGAACCCGGGCTTTCACCGCGCCGCCTCTGTGAGGTTCGCCTGGGCCCCGGTCGCGAACAGGTGCACCTGGACGCGGGACAGCCGGGGGATCACCAGCAGACGGGGGTGGGATCCCACGTGGCGCCGAGCGTGCTCCAGTGCAGCTTCGAGGGTGGGCACGGGGATGCAGCCCATCCCACGAGCGTACGACGGTTCCCGGGCCCCGACCAGGTAGACGGCCCGGGCGTACCGGTCCGCGAGCGCACCCAGGTAGGCCATGGAGAAGGCGTGGAAGGGGTGGTACCCGTACCCGTACCGGTACTTGCCGACCCACGCGGGGCGGGTGCAGACCTCGTCCTCGTAGCGGACGAGTTCCTCCGCGGAGCAACACCGCTGCAGCAGTTCGTAGACCTCCCGGTAGGGCGGGAACCACTCGTCGTTGAACCAACCGTCACACACGCAGAAGGCGATGACCACGGGGGACGGCCGCAGCGCCCCGTAGGCTCGGGCCAGGGAAGCGGCGATGGCCTGCTTAAAGAGCAGGGGGTTGGAACCCATTCCCGGGCCGTAGTGGAAGTTTCGGGGGATCCCCACGACCAGGACGTCCGCCGGCTCACCCGGCACCGTCACCTCCGTCCGTTGCCGTGCCGGAGGCCAGCTGGCCCGCTCGACCTCGCCCAGCCGGCCTGCGAACACCGCCAGCTGCTCGTTCCGGCCGTTCAGCACGGCGTCCACGGCGAAGAAGGGCTGCTTCATGTGCCGCTCGACGAACTCCCCGATCCGGCGGAGCTGGGAGCGGAAGTGGCTCCTGGGGCTGATGGGGACGAAGTCCTCCCGCAACAGCGTCCCGGGGGTGTGGTGGCAGCGGATGGATCTCCAGCCCGTCAGGCCGGTGCAGGGCATCTTGTAGCCGCCGCTGTAGCCGCCGTACGGGTTGCCGAGGGTGTGGCCCAGCACCACCACGAGGTCGGCTTCCAGGACCCGTCGGTTCACCTCCACCGTGTCCCCTTCCTCGGTTTCGCCCAGCTGGACCATGCCCTCCGGGTCCTCCGCGTCGTGGTTCAGCAGGCGACTCGGGGGGAAGCGCTGCACCAGCTCACGCCCCAGGTAGCCCTCCATCTCCTGCCGAGTGTTTTTCCGGTGCAGGCCGTTGGCGCAGATCAGCGTGATGTCCCCGCGGCGGACTCCCGCGGACTCCAGCTCCTCGAGGAGGAGGGGGAGGGTCACGCGGCGGTGGGCGGAGGGATGCGAGTCCCCCTTCACGCGGTCGGGAAACGCGATGAGG